>SKTJ01000055.1 GCA_007122565.1 Syntrophomonadaceae bacterium
CCCATCCAAGTTATTTTTCCAAATCATAGTTTTAATAAGTAAATAATTCAAGCCTGACCCCATTAGAGAAAGGAGTTATATTTATGGTTAAGGATATGAAGCGTAAGCTGAGCCGGATTGCACGCCTGGAGGGGGCCCGTCTTTTTGGTGTGGCCGGGGTGGAGCGTTTTGCGGGGGCACCCCGCGGACACCACCCTCTTGATTTTCTGCCCCGGGCACGGAGTGTGGTGGTGGTGGGGTTGCCGGTGTTGAAGAGCATTGCCGATTACCAGACTCTGCTGAAGAATTCGGAAATGATTACCGGTAAGCTGCGACAGGAGTATCTGCAGCAGTATTTTTATCAGATCACCGGTTACGATATCCTTAACCAACGCCTGGAGCAAATTGTTTTATCCTTAAGCCTCTACCTGGATGATCGGGGTTTTGACTCAATTTATTTTCCAGCCACTTACAGTGGCCAGTATAAGGCGTTTCAGAATAAAGTGCCGGGGAATGCCGGTATTTTTTCCATGAGGCACGCCGCCGTGCGGGCGGGGTTGGGAGAGTTTGGTCTGAATAACGTGGTGGTCACGCCCAGCTACGGCCCGCGGGTCCGTTTCAACGCTCTGGTGACGGAGGCGGAGTTGGAACCCACTCCCCTGCCGGCGGAGCAGATCTGCCTCGGCCTGAAGTGTGGTGCTTGCCTGAAACAGTGCGGCGGCGCTGCCCTCTCCCTTTTGGACGGGGCGGGAGAAAGTAATAATCATCATGCCGGGAGTGAAGCAGTCAGGTTGGACCCGGTCAGCCGCACCAACATCCCTGCCTGCAGCAGTAAACGTATCCAGGCCTTTTGTTACGGACGCTGCATTCAAGTCTGCCCCGTGGGTAATTGATCCAGTGCAGCGTGCAGGTAAACGGAAGAGTCTGAGCGAATTATTCCATAGTCGAACCAGAATAATTTGCCTTAAGGCGGGTGGGTGTGCTGAGAAACAGAGAGCTTGATTGTACACAAAGGGCAAACAATGTTACCTCTTTCATCGTGATGGATGTGCTGGAAAAAGCAAAGGAAATGGAAGCCTGCGGTGAAGATGTTGTTCACCTGGAGATCGGGGAACCTGATTTTGATACCCCCCAGCCAATCAAAGAGGCCGCCATGGGGGCTTTGGCCGCGGGTAATACCCACTACACGCATAGCCTGGGCAAGCTTGAATTGCGGGAGGCTATTGCTGATTTTTACGATCGAAAGTACGGTGTGGGTTTATCGCCGCAGCAAATTATCATCACCTCCGGTTCCTCCCCCGGGATGTTGCTCGTTTTTTCTGTGCTGGTGGAGCGGGGGGATGAGGTAATCCTGCCTGACCCACACTACGCCTGCTACCCTAATTTTATCCGCTATCTCGAGGGCACGCCTGTCTATGTGCCGGTGCGGGGAGAGGACGGGTTCAAGTACAGCCCCCAAGTGGTGAAAAAGGCCGCTGGCCCCCTCACGGCAGCGCTCATGCTCAATTCGCCTGCCAACCCCACCGGTGCTGTCTACACCGGCCATGAACTTCAGGCGCTGGCGGATCTTAATCAAATGATCGTCTCCGATGAGGTCTACGGTGGGCTTGTATACGGGGAAGGGGAGCACACCATTCTGGAGTTTACAAAGGAAGCCTTTGTCATCGGCGGGTTCTCCAAAATTTATGCCATGACCGGCTGGCGCCTCGGATACGTGATCGCCCCACCGGAATATGTCCGCTCCATGCAAAAGCTCCAGCAAAATCTGTTCATTTGTGCCGCTTCATTTGCCCAGGAAGGTGCTATTGCTGCCTTAACGAGCTGCGACCGGCATGTAGCCGAAATGGTGGAACTCTACGATCAGCGCCGCCGCTATTTATTGGAGCGCCTCAAAAAAATAGGTATTGCTCCCCACGTGGATCCCCGGGGAGCTTTTTACGTGCTGGCCGACGTAAGCAAATACACCTCAGATTCCCTCGCCTTCGCCTTTGAGATATTGGAGCAAGCAAAAGTTGCCGTGACTCCGGGGATCGATTTTGGTCAAAACGGGGAAGGGCACCTGCGCTTCTCCTATGCCAACTCCCTGGAAAACATAGAGAAGGGGATGGACCGTCTGGAGGCTTTCCTGCAGCAACAAAAGTAAAGGTGATTTAAAGATTCCTGCCGCACCAGCTATGGACGAAGATATTATGAGACTATTAATTGCTGATATATTTCCCCCCTGTATGCAGGTAAAGGGGTGGCCCGGGACGAATTATTTATAGCACAAAAATCCACTAAAGCAGGTATTTAAATGGCAGAAGTTCCGGGACAAACAGCGGGTGGCGTCCAGCCGGAAAAACAGCCCCTCTGGACACTCAATTTTATTCTAATTTGCGCTTCAACCCTGTGTATCTTTCTTGCCTTCCACAGCCTCTATCCCACACTGCCCATCTATATCGAAAGATTTGGCGGGTCAACAAGGATTGCCGGTCTGGCCCTCACCTCTTTGACCGTGGCAGCCATCTTTTCCCGCCCCATAACCGGTTGGGCGCTGGACAAATACGGCCGTAAAACGATTTTCATCTGCGGGCTTTTTCTTTTTTTGGTGCCCATGGTTATCTATATTTGGCTAGTTCCCGTGGTGCTGCTGATTGCGCTTCGTTTTGTGCAGGGACTGGGTTGGGGGGTTGGTAATACAGCCTCGGGTACCGTGGCCTCTGATATTGTGCCACGGAAAAGAATGGGCGAGGGTATGGGCTATTACAGCCTCACTTTAAGTGTTTCTATGGCTTTGTCACCGGTCTTGGCCCTATGGTTGATCGATCACTATTCTTTCCGGGAACTCTTTATCGCGTGCTCCCTTTTAACCCTCACTTCACTGCTGTTGGCCTTGTTAATCAGATACCCCAAAACAGAAAGGCCCAGGAGCGTCCCGGCGCCCTCCTTTGTCTTCATGGAAAAAGCAGCCCTGCAGCCGGCCGCCGTAATCCTTTTTGTGATCTTTACCTACAGTTCGGTCATCTCCTTTCTGCCCCTTTATGCCAGGCAGCAGGGTTTGGCCACGGTGGGATATTTCTTTACGGCCATGGCCCTGACCACCCTTATTTCAAGGCCCCTCTCCGGCATTATTGTAGACAGGGCAGGGCGCAGAGGTTACGACATCAGTGTGATTATCAGCACCATCGCTACCGTTGCAGCCATGCCTGTGCTGGCCCAGACCACCTCATTGTCGCACCTGCTGTGGGGAGGTTCCCTCTATGGTATCGGTTTCGGCTTCATCCAACCCACCATGCTGGCCCTGGCCATCCGCAGTGTCCCTGCCCATAAAAAAGGTGCAGCCAACGCCACATTCTGGACCGCCGTGGATATGGGGGCGGCTACCGGTTCCCTTTGTTGGGGTTTTGTAGCCGCAGCCCTCGGATACAAAATCCTCTTCAACCTGACGATCATCCCCCTGCTCATCGCCCTGCTCGTATACTTCGCCTGGCGAAACCCAACGGATATTGCTGCCACGGCTGATTAAAAGCGGATTGCTTTTAGTATAAGCAAAAAAAAGTGGCCAAAAGGCCACTTAGAAAGAATATATATTTAAGAGGGGGTCAACTAAACTTAGTATAGCAGGCGATTATTACAGTATTGTTACAGAAATATTATATTTTAATTAAATGATAATTATTTTAAAAGACCTTAATATTGTTGACTGAAAATAAAAAAATTGTTATAATTTAAAAAAATTTACTTTCAAAAGGTGTGCTATTATTGCTTTTTGAGGTAATATAAATAAGCGTGGAAAAAGGGTCGATGAACGGGTAAGGGAGCTTTGCATATTATATAAGAAGTTAAACTGACAATTTAATACGGCGAATGATCAGGGTGAGAGATTTCAATATTTTATTGAAAGCCGAAGGAGCAACCAGCCAAGTCGGCGCATGGTTGGGAAACTCTCAGGCCAAAGGATTACCCTGAGACGCAACTCTGGAGAGTTTTCCATAGGAAAACACCAAAGGGGAAAACCGGACTTCCGGCAAATCTCTCAGGTTCCAGGACAGAGTAATAAGCCCTATTACTCTGTCTTTTTTATTTTCAGGGAACAATAGTATTAAGGAAAGGAGTGTAAACATTGCCTGAACCAAAAAAAACGCCACTTTACGAAAAGCACCTGCAGTTGAAGGGTAAGATGATTGATTTTGGTGGCTGGTTGTTGCCGGTTGAGTACAGGGGCATGCTTGAAGAAGTGCTGCACACACGTAAAAAAGCCTCCCTCTTTGATGTTTCACACATGGGAGAAATCCTGGTGGAAGGCTCGTATGCCGAAGCTTTTCTGCAGAAAGTGTTGACCAATGATCCGGGGCGGCTAAAGGACAACAGGGTGATGTACAGTCCTGTCTGTTACCCCGACGGCGGCACGGTTGATGACATCCTTGTTTA
The DNA here is from genome assembly GCA_007122565.1 of Syntrophomonadaceae bacterium. Lineage (GTDB taxonomy): Bacteria > Bacillota > Dethiobacteria > DTU022 > UBA8154 > UBA8154. The sequence goes on from SKTJ01000055.1 coordinate 4,390, forward strand.
CCGCTATAACAGGGAAAAGTATTTATTAGTGGTAAATGCGTCCAATACGGAGAAAGACTATAACTGGCTGAGCGACAGGCTTGACCCTGGTATTAGTATGAGGAACTTATCCGCGGATTTTGCCCTGCTGGCGCTGCAGGGACCGGACAGCCTGTCCGTCCTGCAGCAACTGACACATGTATCCCTGGGTGAACTAAAGTTTTACCATTTCCTGCCCCGGGTCATGCTTGCCGGTGCGGAATGTATGGTATCCAGGACCGGTTACACGGGGGAAGATGGTTTTGAGATTTATTGTCCTGCTCCACAAGCGGCCGCTGTGTGGGATGAACTTTTTACAGCAGCAGGTAGTAATAACCTGGAGCTTAAGCCTGCCGGTCTTGGTGCCCGGGATATCCTGCGCCTGGAAGCTGCCCTGCCCCTGTACGGGCATGAACTGAAAAAAGAAATTACGCCGTTGGAAGCAGGGCTGGAGAAGTTTGTATCCTTTACGAAGGAGGCAGACTTTATTGGCCGGGATGCCCTGGCCAGGCAACAGAAAGCAGGCCTAAAGAAGCATTTAATGGGTCTTGTCCTGTTGGAGCGGGGCATACTACGGGAAGGATACATAGTGAAAAAGGGAGTGGAAGAGGTTGGCTGGATTAGCAGCGGCAGTTTTTGCCCCACCCTGGGGAAAAGCTGTGCCTTGGCCTTTCTGCCGCCCCAAAAGGTTAAAGAGGGGGATACGCTTAAGGTTGTGATCCGGCAGCGGGAATATGCTGCTCAGGTAGTTAAAAAACCTTTTTACAGGAGGGAAAATTGATGGACTGGAATTTTCCGGATGATTTAAAGTACACCGAGAGGCACGAATGGGCAAAAATGACGGATCAGGATGGGGAAAAAGCTGTCTTAATCGGTATTACAGATTATGCCCAGGACCAATTGAGCGAGATTGTTTTTGTGGAGTTGCCGGAGCTAGGCCGGGAGGTAAAGCCGGGGGATAACCTGGCCGTGATTGAATCGGTAAAAGCGGTTTCTGATGTCTTTTCGCCGCTCAATGGATCTGTTCTGGAAGTGAATGAAACTCTCTTTGATACGCCGGAACTCTTGAATGAAGACCCCTACGGGGAAGGTTGGATTGTGCGCATCGCCATTACAGACGAAACAGAATATGCGGCGCTCATGTCCGCTTCCGATTACCACGCATTTGTGCGGCAGGCGGAGGAGGAAGTATAGCAATGGGAGGACAGCATTTTCTACCCCTTACGGATGGGGAACGGCAGGAGATGCTCGGGGCCATGGGTGCCGAGTCAGTCGGGGATCTTTTTCAGGACATACCGGGGGAGATCCTTTTGCCGGGAGCATTGAAACTGCCCCCGCCTTTATCGGAAACTGAAGCTTATGAGCATCTCAGTGCCCTGGCGGAGAAAAATAAGAACAGCAAGGAATACGTTTCCTTTTTAGGAGCCGGTGTTTATGATCACTTTATCCCTGCCGTGGTAAGGCATATTACGGGACGCACGGAATTTTACACGCCATATACGCCCTATCAGGCCGAAGTGAGTCAGGGTGTGCTCCAGGCCATCTTTGAATACCAGACTCTGATCTGTCAGCTTACGGGCATGGAAGTAACCAACGCCTCACTGTACGATGGTGCCACAGCCCTGGTGGAGGGTGCGGTGATGGCCTGCAGCATTACGCGCCGCTCCAAGGTGCTCATTTCCCGCGCCGTTAATCCACTTTACCGGCAGGTATTACATGCCTATTTTTCCAGTAGAGACTATACCGTGGAAGAGATCCCCATTCAATCAGGGACAACGGAATTAACACAATTGAAGGACTTAGTAAGTGAGGAAACAGCGGCGCTCATCGTGCAGACGCCAAACTTCTTCGGCCTGCTGGAAGAGCTGCCGGGGGCGGCGGATCTGCTTCATGAACAGGGCGGCCTGCTGCTCATGGTTACGGATCCTCTTTCCCTCGCCATTTGTAAGACGCCTGCGGAAATAGATGCGGATATTGTGGTGGGGGAAGGACAGTCCCTGGGCAGCGCCCCCTCATTTGGCGGCCCGCTGCTGGGCTTTTTGGCGACCCGGGAAAAATATTTAAGGAGATTGCCCGGGCGCATTGTGGGAGAGACTGTGGATAAAAACGGCAAGCGGGGCTTTGTGCTCACACTCCAGACAAGGGAACAGCATATCCGCCGTGAAAAGGCCACCTCCAATATCTGCACCAACCAGGCTTTGAATGCCCTTACTGCAGCTGTATACTTAGTGACACTGGGCCCCCGGGGCTTAAGAGAAGTGGCCGAACACTGCCTGCAGAAAGCTGCCTATACCCGGGAGAAAATAA
>SKTJ01000233.1 GCA_007122565.1 Syntrophomonadaceae bacterium
CCCGACTTGATCCTGTGGTTGCACTCAGAGGTGCATCCAGACGATGAAACAGACACGAATACGGTATATAAAAAACGCCTTTATCCTGGTTTTACGAACAATGGCTGCAAACCGGAAGCGCTGTTTCTTTGCCATAACGGGTATTATTGTGGGAATTGCTGCCGTGACCACACTGGCTTCACTGGGATACAGTTCACAACGGGCCCTGGCAGATGAACTGGAAAAAATGGGCACAAACATGCTGATTATAGAATCAACCAGATCTTCCCAAAACCGCGGCAGGCAGGAGGTGCCCCTCCAAACACTTACAGAAAAGGATGTTAACGTTTTACAGGAGGAAGTGGGCGGTATTGCTGCTATTGCCCCCGTTTTGCTGCAGCCGGGAGAGGTTAAAATCAATGATGTTGTTATGCAAACTGACACCTTTGCTACCCTAAGCCCCTTCATGCAGATCCTTGCCCTGGAAATATCCCAGGGCAGGTTCTTTACCGATGAGGAGGCTGGAACAGCACAAAAAATGATTGTCCTTGGGCACACGGTGGCGCAGTTACTTTTTAATGACGGGGATCCGGTTGGTAAAACGGTAAACCTTGATAATACAGAGTTTGAAGTGATCGGTGTGTTTCGAGAAAAGGGCCTGGATGGGGGCGGCGAGGATCAGGATGATCTGGTGGTTATTCCGCTGGCAGCAGCGCGACAGCAGCCTGGTTTGCAGGATCAGTTAACACATATCTATCTGGAATCGGCACAGGCAGAGATCATACCGGAAATGAAAGAAGAGATCGGGCAGGCATTGCGGGCCGCTCATCAACTTGAGGTAGATCAGCCGGATCATTTCAACGTTCTGGACCAGGCCCAAATGCTGGCTGCCCGCACCGACATCCTTGGGTCATTGGAAGAACTGGTAAATGTGCTGGCGGTGCTCATCCTGCTGGCAGGAGGCCTTGGGATCACCGCAGTTCAGCTCATCTCTATCCGTGAGCGGGCCTGGGAAATAGGGCTGCACCGGGCCATGGGCGCCCGTAAAAAGGACATCACGAAGCAGTTCTTGCTCGAATCAGCCATCCTGGGCACGGCGGGAGGACTGGCTGGCGCCTGCCTCGGCGTGCTCGCACCGTTGGCACTGACTTCCGCTTATGGACTCACGCCGGCCATTGCCTGGCCTATCCTGATCATTTCTTTATTAACCAGTGTTATGGTTGGCATAGCCGCCGGTATTTACCCGGCTCTTTATGCTTCCCGCCTCGACCCTGTAGTCGCTTTGCGCTCTGCCTAGGTGAGTAAAAGAGTTTTACCGCTGATTTCAGCTTTGCTGAAACGAGTTCACTGCTAGTAAGCAGGAATTTTAGGTTTGTAGTATAATTAGTAACCGGGGTGATTATTTTAGCATTGGGAGAAGCTTCAAGGGCCATGTTTGTAACTATAGGCGCCGGTTCATTGGTTATGGCCTTTGCTGCTTCATTTATATTTTCCTGGATCGGTATTGTCTGGCTTATCGATTTTCTAAAGCGCGGGCGGCTGTTGTATTTCGCAATATATTGCTATGTTGTGGCTTTTCTTGTGTTCCGGTTTGTTCAGGAAATACCACCTGCAATATAGTGTTTATCAATGTCACTTGGAAATAGGTGATTGTCCGGGTAAGCCCCTGAAAAAAGACTTGTAATTATATTAAAAGAGGCTATATAAATGCTTAATGAGCTGTCCATACTGCAGGACCTGGTAATTATTTTAGGGTTAGGTTATTTTGCTGGACTCGCTGTCGAGCAGTTAAAGCTGCCACGCCTTATTGGGATGTTGCTGGCAGGGATTATTGCCGGTCCATATGTTTTAAACTTACTTTCACCCCAAATGCTCTCTGCAGGAGAACAGATTAGAACACTTGCCCTCATTATTATCCTGCTCAAAGCCGGCCTGGGAATGGACAGGCAGCAGCTGCAGCGCTATGGAAGCGTGGTTATGAGGCTCGGTTTCCTGCCTTGTATGCTGGAGGCTCTGGCAGTAGGCCTGATTGTAAATATACTTTTGGGATGGGAATTTATATTTTCTTTACTTCTGGGCTGGATTATCTGTGCAGAATCACCTGCAGTAATAGTTCCTGTTATGCAGAAATTGAAGGGAAAAGGTTGGGGGGTAAAACATGGCATCCCCGATTTGATCCTTGCCGGGGGTGTGATCAGTGATGTTGTTGCTATCACCATTTTTGGAGTCATTATTTCAATAGTTACCGTTCCCATTGTTCAAACGGCATTAGCTCTCCCGGGAGTATGGAATCTGCCCCTGCAAATTGGAGGAGGCCTGATCGCAGGCTATCTTTTTGGCAGAGTTATTTATTATATAACAAATAAGTCACAACTGGGTCTTTCCTCAATGCAGGGTTTTGTTGTGGTTTTGTTCATGGGAATACTCTTATTGCTGGGCGGGAAGGCATTTAATTTTTCAGGATATCTTGCCATAATGGTGATGGGAATTGTTTTGCTCGAACTGAATCCAATTGTCTCCCGCCGCGTAAGGTTTGAGGTTGACCGTGCCTGGTTTATCGCTCAAATCTTTTTATTTGTATTAATCGGAGCCGTAGTCAATATTAATGTGCTGTTTTCTGCCGGCCTTGTTGGGATCGGCATCATTGCTTTTGGCTTTATCTTTGGCAGAATTCCCGGTGTATTATTATCCGCTGTGGGAGCGCCGTTTTCATTTAAGGAAAAACTGTTCATGGGGTTAGCCTATATCCCTAAAGCCACTGTTCAGGCTGCACTAGGTTCCATACCGCTTACATTAGGCCTTCCACATGGGGAATTTATCCTTGCCATGGCAGTATTAGCGATCATTGTTACCGCTCCAGTCGGCGCCATTTTGATTAAATGGGCAGCCCCCAAATTACTGGAAAAGGGAAAAGTTGATCCCACAAAAATAAGTGTTAAAAAAAATTACCGCTTATTAGTTGCCCTGAATAATACAGAAGCAGCACTGAGAGCTTTTGCAGAAGCGACGGATCTGGCCCGTCAAACCGACGCTTCAATTTATCTGGTGCATATTCAGCATAATGACCCTTCAAATAAGCGTTTTGAAAATTTAGAACAATTTACAAGTGGATGCTCTGATATAGATTCTATAATAACCATAGAAAGGGGAGACCCGGCAGAAAAAATTGTTCAGGAAGCATTGCGAATTGAGGCAGATTATATTTATATCGGAAAAAACAATTTCAAAGATTCGGGGCAGGATTTGCTGGGAAATATTTCAGAACAAGTGGTGCGGTTATCCCCAATACCTGTTATTTTAGTTGAATAGCTTTTATAATCATCCATTTCTTATATGTTAAACAATTTTATTAGTGCAGGACGTGTCCGGTCTCCGGCACCATAAAACGAGCTTCATGGCTTTGGAGTGACCACCACAGGTGGTCATTTTTCAAAAGATATTCTAATCTGGTCACTGCTTTCCCTGCATGTCTGGCTGAACATGGCTGTATGTGTCCAGTGTTATGGAAATTGTTTGTTCAGCAGAATGTCACCATGGAGGCAGCAGGGTTAAAAACCCCTGCTCCCGTTGTCTGCTAAAAAATAAGGACTCTTGAAAACATGGCTACCATACGGGCAGTCAAGCAAAACGGTTGAATCAGTAATCGAACATTACCTGGCTTCGCGCGCGGGCAACCGCCCTTTGATTTATCTGGAATTATATTCGTTACAGAGCCTTGTTCCCCCTTTCTCCCGTACGGATGCGAATTGTTTCGTCTACAGGGAAGATAAAGATCTTCCATCCCATTTTGCCAGTCCGGCAGACGCTCTGGATGATTTCAATTATATTTTCTAATTTTTCATCATCGACGACCATTTCAATCTTGATTTTCGGCAGCAGGTTAAAAGTAACAGGGGTTCCCCGGTAAATCTGGGTTTCTCCCTTGGTTGCACCATAACCCTTTACATGAGTAACAGTTAGCCCTGTTGTCGCTCCATTAAGCTTATCCTGTATTTCAATTAATTTATCGGGTCTGATTTCTCAATATTTTTCATCATCAATCTTCTTCCCGACTGACTCTGAGCAGCCCCGATGTAGACCATATCCAAGCCGCAGGCCGGGAAGTAAATGTACAGGGAAAATATGATATAATCATATTGTAAAATAATGAAAGGCGTGAAGAAATTAATGGGTAATCCATATTCTCAGGTAACACCCGAAATATTAGATCTTTCAACTCTGTGTGTAAGCAATAGCACAATTGATCCTGTGTTTTATGATAAATATGATGTAAAACGGGGACTGCGCGACTTAAACGGAAAAGGTGTACTAACGGGCTTGACGGAGATTTCGGAAATTATCTCATCAATAAAAATTGATGGAGAAGAGCACCCATGTGAAGGAAAGCTATATTACAGGGGTATCGATGTGGAAGAGATAGTGGAAGGGTTCATTATAGAAGACCGCTTTGGGTTTGAAGAGGTGGCCTATTTATTAATGTTCGGCAAACTTCCCGATTCCCGGGAGTTAGACAGCTTTACCCGGATACTGTCCAATTATCGTTCCCTACCCACGAATTTCGTCCGCGATATTATCTTAAAGGCTCCGAGCCGGGATATGATGAACACACTGGCTCGCAGTGTGCTGACAATGTATTCCTACGATGACCACGGTGATGATACATCCTTGCCTAACGTATTACGCCAATCATTGCAGTTGTTGGCGTTGTTCCCTTTACTTTCTGTTTATGGATACCAGGCCTATTGTCATTATCATGACAATAAGAGCCTCTTTATTCATCCTCCGAAGCCTAAGCTCTCTACAGCGGAAAATATTCTGCATGTTCTGCGTCCGGACAGTCAGTATACACCACTGGAGGCAAAAATACTTGATGTGGCCCTGATTCTGCATGCCGAACATGGCGGCGGGAATAATTCCACCTTTACCACTCATGTGGTAACCTCATCAGGAACAGATACCTATTCGGCTATTGCGGCGGCAATCGGGTCGTTGAAAGGGCCAAAGCACGGCGGTGCCAATATTAAGGTGGTGCAGATGTTCGAGGATTTGAAAGCTAATATTACCGATTGGACCGATGAGTCCAGTGTAGCAGATTATCTTACACGTCTGTTGAATAAACAGGCCTTTGACCGTGAGGGACTAATTTACGGCATGGGACATGCCGTGTACTCCCTTTCGGATCCGCGTGCCAATGTATTTAAAAAATTCGTGGAAAATCTTTCAAAAGAGAAGGACCGCATTGAGGAATTCCATCTCTATTCGTTAGTTGAACGGCTGGGGCCGGAAATTATCGGAAAGGGACGTCGTATTTATAAAGGGGTTAGCGCAAATGTTGACTTCTACAGCGGCTTTGTATACAACATGCTGGATCTGCCGCTGCAATTATATACACCCTTGTTTGCCATTGCCCGTATCGCCGGATGGTCGGCACACCGCATGGAGGAAATAGTAAATGCCGGCAAGATTATCCGGCCTTCCTATAAGTCGGTTTCAGCAATCCAAAAATATATCCCAATGGAAAATCGAGGCTAAAGGTTGAAGGCAGCCCAGGGAGTCTAATTCTTTCTTCAAATGTTTTTCCAGGGTGGGGTAGTTAATCTCACCTTCTACAAGACGAACTAATTCCATGAGGAACCTCAGCCTCCTTCGGGGGGGTTCATTCTTGCGGAATGTGAGGTTCCTCTTCTATTCCTACGTTGGAAAAATCCTTCCCTTAAAGCCTATACTTAACAGGTTGACTTATTTAAAAAAATGGGGATCGTGCTAATAGAAATTTGAGCATTACCTTTGATAATATATAGTTGATAGATAAAAATCGAATAATCGTTAGCCTAGTTGCCTGTTGGCAATCTTGCGGAAAGGTAACAACTGACAGCAGGTAGAAAGGCACCAAAGTATAAACTTCTTCCTTTGTTTACATCAGGGTGGTCATTATGAAGAAATCGAATAACAATCAGCATTCTCATATGGAGGGGATGAAAGAAAAAGGTCATGGGTCTAAGTATCACGACAGTCATGACAAGCACACCGGTCACAATCCCGGTATGTTCCGTGATAAGTTCTGGTTATCCCTGATCCTGACCCTGCCAGTAGTCTTCTGGTCGGCACACATCCAAACACTCCTGGGCTACCAGGCACCGGAATTTCTTGGATCGGGCTGGATCCCTCCGGTTCTTGGTACAGTAGTCTATTTTTATGGTGGATGGGTGTTTTATCAAGGTGCATGGCAGGAGCTCAGGAAACTACTGCCCGGGATGATGACTCTCATCTCCCTTGCCATAACCGTTGCCTTCCTGTTTTCTTGGGTTGTGCAATTTGAGCTGATCCACGCTGAGGCACTCTGGTGGGAACTGGCCACCCTGGTTACCATCATGCTCCTAGGCCACTGGATCGAAATGCGGTCCATTGTTCAGGCAAAGGGTGCATTGCAGGAACTGGCGAAACTCCTCCCGGATACCGCGACGCGCATCACTGATAAGGGAGAGGAGAAGGTTGCGGTAAACGAACTCGAGGACGGCGACATCGTATTGGTTCGCCCGGGTGAGAGTATTCCTGCGGACGGAGTACTGCGGAAGGGGAAAAGCGATGTAAACGAGGCTATGATTACCGGCGAGTCGCGGCCAGCAAAAAAAACAGAAGGTGACGAGGTCATAGCAGGCACTATTAACGGCGAAGGTTCGCTCCACATCGAAGTTACGG
>SKTJ01000059.1 GCA_007122565.1 Syntrophomonadaceae bacterium
ATCTTTTTAGGTGGCCCCGGTGCCATTTTCTGGATGTGGGTTTCAGCATTCCTGGGTATGGCCACCAAATACAGCGAGATTGTGCTCGCCGTTTACTATCGCAGCAGGATAAAAGGTGAAATGGCCGGCGGCCCCATGTATTTCCTGGAGCAGGGACTGAAGATGCCTTTTTTGGCCCTGCTTTTTGCTACCTTTGGCTCTCTGGCTGCTTTTGGTATCGGCAACATGGTTCAGGCCAACTCTGTGGCGGACGCCGTACAAAGCACCTTCGGCATTTCTCCTTTCTTCACCGGTCTTGCCATGGCGTTGCTTGGCGCACTGGTAATTCTGGGGGGGATCAGGCGTATCGCCGTAGTTACTTCCGCTGTCATTCCCCTGATGGCTGCCTTTTACGTGGCAGGGGCTTTTTTCATTCTCCTAACGTTCCGCGCCCAGATTCCACAAGCCTTTGCCACCATCTTTGCCGCTGCCTTCCAGGGTCAGGCCGCCGTAGGCGGGTTTGCCGGAGCCACAGTCCTCCAGGCCTGGCGCTTTGGTATATCCCGGGGAATATTTACCAACGAGGCAGGCTTGGGAAGTGCCTCCATTGCCCATGCGGTGGCTCGCACCACCCATCCGGCCCGTCAGGGCATGTGGGGCATTCTGGAGGTTTTTGTTGATACCCATGTGGTCTGCACCATTACCGCCCTGGTACTGCTTGTTACAGGAGCAGCGCAGAGCGGGCTTGAGGGTGCCGCCATGACGGTGGAGGCTTTCAGCATTGGTCTGCCCGGCACCAGCGGCCAGTATGTAATTGCTCTTGGTTTATCGTTTTTTGCCTTCTCTACCCTGCTAAGCTGGTCCTACTATGGTGAAAAGTGCTTTGAATACATTATGGGCGGCAGGGGAGCTCTCTTTTACCGCATCCTCTGGATAGTGATTATCCCCATTGGAGCTGCGGGCGGCTTGCGTACCATCTGGGCGCTGGCCGATATCCTTAACGGACTAATGGCATTGCCCAACCTGGTTGGCCTGATAGGCTTGAGCGGGGTGCTTGTCCGCCTCACACGTGAATATTTTGGTTAAATTAAACCCTTTATTTTCCCACATTAAAAAAAGGTATTTGTCTGTTTTACAGAGAATATTACATATAATTTAAACGTTTCCGGTTACAGACAATTTCTGCAGAACGGAGTGCTTATAATTTTCATTTTGGAACGGATTATGGAGAGTATAACTCATTTTGACCTCGGCTTTCGCGATATTATTGATATTGCCATTGTAGCCTATATCCTCTACCGCCTTATTATGCTAATTCGGGGGACGCGTGCCGAACAACTGGTCAAGGGTCTCATAATCCTGCTAATTGCACTTGTGGCCAGCAGCCAGTTAGGCCTCAAAACAATTAACTGGTTAATACAGGGCCTCATGACCATGGGGCTTGTGGCCATTCCCATTGTTTTTCAACCGGAACTGCGCCGCGCCCTTGAGCATCTCGGCCGGGGCAAAATATTTCAACGCTCTCCCTTTAATTATGAGGAGGAAGAGGACTTTTATCGTTTACTGGAAGAAATGCTCAAGGCTATTCCAGTCCTTGTTAAGAAACGGATCGGGGCTATTATTGTCCTGGAGCGGAAGACCGGTTTAAAAGATATTGTGGAAACGGGAATCAAAATTGAAGGATTGGCTACAGCAGAATTGCTGATCAACATCTTCATGCCGCGCAGCCCCCTCCACGACGGGGCCGTAATTATCCGGGGCAATGCCATTGCCGCAGCGGGGTGCTTTTTGCCCCTTACTGAAAACCCTAATATAAGCAAGGAACTGGGGACGCGGCACCGCGCCGGGTTGGGGATTACGGAGGTATCCGATGCGGTGGCGATTATTATCTCAGAGGAAACGGGAGTTATCACCTTGGCTCATGAAGGCAAGCTGACCCGCTACCTCGATGAGAAAACCCTGCGTAGTACCATCATAAACATTTATTATTCGTCCAGCTTTAAAAAAAAGAAGAAGATAGAAATTGAGGATGAATAAAGAGGGAGGTCCCCCTTTATTATGGGAGAAGAAAAAGAGAAACGCGGTTTTTTCGAAAGGCCTCTTTTCCTGAAAATACTTTCCGTTTTTCTGGCCATAATTCTCTGGTTTTTTGTTGCCGGCAATAATCCGGACAGGCCGGGAACTGAGGTGCTGCGTACTTTTAATGACATCCCGCTTGTTGTACGCAACCTAGGCGCCGACCTTTTGGTGGCGGAGACCGTGGATAATGTTACTTTGTCCCTGCAGGGTGTGCAGGCTGCCTTTGACGGGTTAACACCGGCGAACCTGGAGGCCTATGTGGATTTAAGCGGCCGTAAAGAGGGCTGGCACGAGATACGGATCAACGCCACGGCCCCGCCGGGAGTAAGCGTGGTGCGCATTGAACCGCCCCGGGTAAACATCCAGCTCGATGATCTTATTTCCCGCCAGATGGGTGTGGAGGGAAACATCCAGGGTAGACCAGCCGGAGGGCTGGTTATGATCGAAAGTAATTTCGAACCGGGCTACGTTTTTGTGCAAGGTCCCCGGCGCAAGGTGGATCGTACGGAGAAAGTCACCTTCCTCCTTGATCTGGAGGGAGCAGACGAGGATATCATAGCTCGCCCGGCAACCCTTTACCCCGTGGACAGCGATAACAATATTATCAAGGGACTTACAGTGGTGCCGGAGCAGGCTGATGTATGGGTGGAGTTTGAATTGCCGCGCCGGGAGGTTCCGGTGGAGGTAATCTTCCTGCCTGAGGAGGCCACAGTGGATTCCCTTTCTGTGGAACCACAAATAGTTGAACTGCAAGGCCCAAAAGATCTCCTTGATCAGATCGATTCCGTGCTCACGGAGCCAATCGATCTGAATGCACTGGAAGATCCGGAGGATCCGGAAGTTCCTGAAGAACAGTTCATCCTTATTCCCCTGGTTATCCCCGAGGATATGGAGGCATCCCGTTACAGTGTACGTGTGCGTTTTTTCCTCACGGAGTGAGCGATCAAAGCCGGCCTCAATAATAAGACGCTACGTAACAGAAAAACCGGGTCAGGCATAGGTATAGGATAGACCCACAAAGAAAGTAAATGTCATTGTCATGCCATAAAAATAGAGTATGACTTCTCAGGCTTTGCGCAATATTCAAAAATAGAGAAAGAGAAACCGGAGGCTATAATATATGTGTGGTATTGTTGGTTACATAGGGACCCAGCCTGCATACTCCATCCTTATTGATGGACTGAAAAAGCTGGAGTACCGCGGATACGATTCCGCCGGTGTGGCGCTCCTTTGTGCGAAGGGCTTGAAAGTTGAAAAAGCTAAAGGCGAGATCGCCATGCTCGAGGCCAGGGTGGGTAATAACTTCCCTGAAGGCAACATGGGAATCGGACATACCCGCTGGGCCACCCACGGCGCTCCATCCGATATAAACGCTCACCCCCACTGCGGCTGCTCCCAAGAGTTCGCCGTGGTGCACAACGGCATCATTGAAAACTACCTCTCACTACGGGAGTGGCTGGAGGAGCAGGGTCACCGTTTTATCTCGGAAACGGATACGGAAGTGCTGGCCCATCTGGTGGAACATTACTATGACGGGGATCTGCTCCGTGCTGTCTCTCAGGCCGTGAAGATGGTGGAAGGCTCCTTTGCCATGGTGGCCGTCTGCGAGCAGGAGGGGGATAAACTTATCTGCGCCCGCAAGGACAGTCCCCTTGTTATCGGCCTGGGCGAGGGAGAGAACTACATTGCCTCCGATGTCCCAGCATTTTTGAAATGGACGCGACACACCCATATCCTGGAAGACGGGGAAATGGCAGTCGTTACTGCCTCTGCCGTCAGCATATTCGCCCCTAACGGTCAGCTTTTGCAGAAAGAAATAAACGAAGTAACCTGGGACGCTGCTGAAGCGGAGAAGGGCGGCTACCCCCACTTCATGCTCAAGGAGATCATGGAACAACCCCGTGCGCTGCGTGATACCATGCGGGGCCGTCTCATTGATGAAGGCCGGGATATCAACCTCACCGAACTGGCCCTCACGCCGCAGCAGTGTCAGGCAATCGAGCGTATCTTTATTGTGGCCTGCGGCACTGCCTATCATGCCGGCCTCGTGGGAAAATATGCCATGGAAAAAATCCTGCGCCTTCCCGTGGAAGTGGACCTGGCCTCCGAGTTCCGTTACCGCGATCCACTACTGGATCCTAACACCCTCGTTCTCGTAATCAGTCAGTCCGGTGAAACGGCCGATACCCTGGCCGCATTGCGCCTCGCCCGCAAGCGGGGCAACCAGATTCTGGCCATTACCAATGTGGTGGGCAGTTCCGTGGCCCGTGATGCGGATAAGGTGCTCTATACCTGGGCCGGCCCCGAAATCGCCGTTGCCTCCACCAAGGCCTATCTTACCCAGCTCCTTTCCCTCTACATGCTCACCCTCTATCTGGGCAAGCAGCGTGGCATCCTGGACGGGCAGACCATTGCAGAGATGGGCACAGCCCTCTGCCGCCTGCCCACCCAACTGGAATCGATCCTCGGCCGGGAGGCCGAACTGCAGCAGATCGCCGACTATCTGGCCCCCTGGGAAAGTGCTTTTTTCATCGGCCGCAACGTGGACTACGCCGTTGCCATGGAAGGAGCCCTCAAACTGAAGGAGATCTCCTACATCCACGCCGAAGCCTACGCCTCCGGTGAACTCAAACACGGCACCCTGGCCCTCATTGTGGACGGTATCCCCGTCATCGCCATGGCCACCCAGTCAGCTGTCCTGGATAAGTCCCTCAGCAACATCAAAGAAATAAAAGCCCGCTGCGGCCACGTCATCTGTTTCGCCCGCGAGGGCGCCATCAGTTTTGCCCAGGAAGTGGACCGCGTCTTCCATATCCCCGCCGCCCCGGACATCCTAATGCCCATCCTCTCCGTAGTGCCGTTGCAATTGCTTGCATACTACACCGCAGTAGCCCGCGCCTGCCCCGTCGATAAACCCCGAAACCTCGCAAAGAGCGTTACGGTTGAGTAGTAATGGGGTCAGGCTTGAAATAATACTACTGACTCATCAGTCCTCAGTATTAGTTAACTGTCCTGGCAGTTTTACGAACGAATCCTTAAATAATAGGGTATATACTCAGTGAAGCAGGTCACTTGTCATTGCGAGCCGCAGGCGTGCGGATTGGTCTGCTCTCATGGACATAACGGGTGCTGTATTGTTCGTCTCAGGAGTTCTTCTCCTCGTTACCATCATATTAAATGCAATTACTCTGTTTGTGTATCATGACAGAATAGAGCAAAGTAAGATGTAAAATTCCAGCTGGTTAGGCTAATAATGTTCCATAATTCACAGTTGGTCAAAGATATGACATAAGGGCTTTTAGCCTTTTGAAAATGCTTTTTGAATAAAGGATTTAAAATAGCACCATGAAAGTATTACATTTACTGGTAGTAAGTTTAAAAAGCTTTGTGTTATAATGTAATTAATAGTAATCTCAAGTACACACATTCAAAGGAGGTAAGGGCCCATGGCAGTTAAAAATTATACAATAGATGAAATAAAATCTATTGTTGAACCAATTGCCCGAAAATACGGTGTCGCAAGTATATATCTGTTTGGCTCTTATGCGCGAGGTGACGCTACTGAGAACAGTGATGTTGATTTGCGAGTTGAAAAAGGCTCTCTTAGAGGAATGTTTGCTTTATGCGGATTGTATACGGAAATCGCCGAAGCTTTACAGACTGAAGTTGATGTTCTGACAACGGGAAGTTTAGATGAAGATACTCTCCGTAAAATAAAAAAAGAGGAGGTGCTTTTATATGCGGGGTGAGCGAAATGCAGATGTTCTCCGAAGAATCATTTATTATTGTAATGAGATTTCAGAGACCATTGAGCGATTTGGTGAGGATTATACGATATTTGTTAAAGATTCCGTATATAAAAATGCCACTGCTCTTTGTGTTTTACAAATTGGCGAGCTAACTACAAATTTGACAGATGATTTTAAGCAAACCTACACAGGAATGCCTTGGGCGCAAATAAAAGCTTTACGCAATATAGTTGCCCATAACTATGGCAAAATCGACGATGAGATTTTATGGGAAACAATTACGATAGATATACCGAATCTAAAAAAATATTGCTCCAGTATTCTTCCAAAAGTTGAAGAATAGAATAATAGGTTCAGCGAAGAAGATAAAGGTTATATTGGGCATACCTGGTCTTAATACATTTTTGATGATAACCGATACCAGCAATTAATAGTTTCAGTTTAAAATAACAAGGGAGCCTCCACTGCACCTGCTTCTGCAAACGCTGGCAGGCAATATAGAATTATAAGTGATGGGTTTTTCGTCAGTGGAAAGGTTATTTGTGCTGACGCGTTAAATAAGCCTGAACATTGGAGAGAATAGTCAGTATTGAAGCCTTTAGAGCGAAAAAGCATTTTACATTACATGAATGCGAGGCCATGAATGCGAGGCGAAGCGATATGAATTGGATGGCTTACAATGAACTTGCCTGGACTGATGATATCCTGGCCCCTCCTGAAACTTATGAAGAAGAGGCACTTATCTACGTTGAGGTTATAAAAAAACGTATTTCTGCCCAAACAGTAACAATGCTACACCTGGGCTGTGGTGCGGGTGGGCATGATTTTCATTTCAAGGAGCATTTTTCGGTTACGGGAGCGGATA
>SKTJ01000319.1 GCA_007122565.1 Syntrophomonadaceae bacterium
CAGGACGGCGATGCTCAAAACGGCTTCTTCCAGCATCCCCATATCATTGGCTCCGTTGCCCACGGCTGCCGTCTGCTGTGAACCTGCTTCCTTAATAAATGTGCGTTTTGACTCAACCGTATTTTCCCCGGCCAGTACGTGCACGTTGATTATATCTCCGAGGGCTTCCTGGATGTGTAAAGCCGAATGATGCGTGTCTGCTGTTAACACGTGTACATCGACTTTTCCGGCCAGGTTTTTTAGCAGTTCCCGGGTGTTGGAACGAAGCCTGCCGTCAACGGCCAGGGTGCCGTTTAAGTCAAAGACGATGGTTTCAATTTGGTATACCTGTTTGCCTGGCACATCAATTCTTATCCCCATGATGATTACCCCTTCTCTTTCTCGAGATCTTCATTTCTCTGATTCACCAACCGTAGCACCCCTTCACACTACGCAGATTAACTACTTGACAACAGTTCACAGCTCCGGGTTGTTTTCTTTAAGCCGGGCGTAGATGTATGTTCCGTAGATCATGCCGCCGAAAGTAAGCAGACCTAATACTTTTCCTTCTCCCAGTTGGGCCAGAACTGTGCCCGGGCAGGCCCCGGCCATACCCCAACCTATACCGAACAGGGCAGCGCCCAGCAAGCTCCACCGGCCCAGCTTTTTATGGCTGATTTGAATCTTTTGGCCGCTACGTGTTGTCCCTTTGCCGGCCTGGAGCATGCGAACCCCGATAAAACCAACGATAATCGCCGTTAAGATGACGCCCACAAGTTTGTAGTCTTCACCGGTAAACATGCCGTGGATCAGATCAAATTCAGAGGCGCCTACCCGACTTAAGGCAAAGCCGAAAATAATACCCAGCCCGAAAAATCCTGCATTTTTTCCCATCAACCTCCACCTCCCATCAGAAGAATGCGAATGATATTGGCAGAAACCCAGCCTCCGATAAGGAAAAAAACGGTAGCTAAAATGCTGGATAAATGCAGGTTGGCGATGCCGTGAATGCTGTGTCCCGAGGTGCAGCCACCGGCTATCCGGGCGCCCAGTCCCAGCAAAATGCCCCCGGCAAAAAAATAGAGAGCGCTTAGCAGAGCGGGCCATCCTACAAGGGTGGTAAACTGCCCCATTTCTGTAGTAAGAACCGGCCTGCCGGAGAACCTGGCCGAAAGGAACCCTCCCAGGATAATGCCGGCAATAAAGTAAACCCGCCAATTCCAGCTATCAGGGAACTGGCTTTTAATCCATCCAAGGTTGCGAGGGCGGAAAATGATTTTTGCCAGGTTGCCGTAGCCGGTGGATACTCCCAGGGCAGTGTTATAGAAATAGTAGAGCAGGGGTACCAGCAGCCCGATCACGATTCCCCCGGCCCAAAAGGGCCAGGGCTCTACAAAGATGCTGTTAAGGATAGTTTTTATCATGCGTTCTCACCACCGGATTCCATGGGATATCCTGCAGCAGACCAGGCTGTAGTGCCCCCTACAGCATTGATCACTCGTTTGAACCCTTTTTGTTTTAACAAACTGGCCGCAGTCATGGAGCGGTTACTGGTATTGCAGAGGACCACCACAGGGCTGTGAACGTCCCACCGGGTGTACAGGTGCCGCACATCGGGAGTAGGGGCCAGGATAGTCCCGGGAATGTGTTCTTTTTTCCACTCTCCTTTAGCCCTGGTGTCCAATACCAGGGGGGAGTCCTGTTGCATCCAGTCTCGCAGGCGGCTGACGGAAATGGTTTCAATGCTTTCCACGGGCAGTCCTGCGTTGACCCAGCTTTCCACGCCGCCCTCTAGGTAGCCGGCCACCTGGTCCAACCCCACATTATGCAGGGTGTTTTTTACTTTAGCAAAGTCGCCATCCTGCTCCAGGACCAGGATTAGCTCCTTCTCCGGTGGAATAATCCACCCGGCAAAGGTGGCCAGGTTACCGTGGTGGCTGATGCTGTAAGACCCCGATATATGGGCTCCGGCGAAAGAATGGTACGGGCGGGTATCCAGGACTATTTTGCCCTCCTCCACGGCAGCCGCAGTTTCCGCCGCCTTCCAGGGCCGGGACGATTTTAGCTCATTAAGTAGAACAGGGCCCCGCCGGTTTATCTCTGAGCAGCGAGCGAAATGGTCGGGGGCGGCGGGCATGTCGGTGAGCAGGTCATCCTTAAAAGCGTCCAGGCTGGTATGCTGCAGAGCATAGTTATAGCGTTTTTCAAATCCTAAGGTGCTCCAAAGCTTGGCCGAGAGGGCCCGTCCGCAGAGGGAACCCATACCGTGGGCCGGGTAGACTTCCACGTGATCAGGCAGTTCTTTTAATCGCTGCAGGCTGTAGAAGAGTTTTTCCGCCAGTTCTTCTTCCCTGCTGGGGAAAAGGTCCGGGCGTCCCACGTCGCCTACCAGTAGGGTATCTCCAGTAAAGGCCAGCACCGGCTCGCTGCCTCTTTCCAGGTCCGTAACAAGGTAGACGGCGCAGTCCGGAGTATGGCCGGGAGTTTCCAACAGCTTAAAGTGCAGGTTTTCCACGGTGAATTCTTCCCCATCTTCCAGGGCCCGGTGCTTAAAGGTACAATTGGCGATCTTCGGCGCATAGATGGTGGCGCCTGTTTTTTCAGCCAGTTCCATGTGGCCGGAAACAAAGTCTGCATGAAGGTGGGTTTCCAGAATTGCAGTAATTTCCATGTTAAAAGCTTTGGCCTGCTTCAGGTAAGGTTCTATCTGCCGGACGGGGTCAATCACGACACACTTTTTGCCGCTGCCCAGGACATAGGAGCACTGGGCAATTCCAGGGGTATAAATTTGTGTAAACTGCATCGTTTTTGCCTCCTCTTTAAGATTTTGTAAAGCTACTCCATGAAGTGTATGCAGAAGTGACCGGGGGTGTTTTCGCAAAAGCCAAAAGCAAACGCAGGCATTTTATTCCCCTGCAGGACGGGTGCTTATGGCTACTTCCAAACCAGGGCGATTACTGCTGCCGCTGCCAGGCCACAGCAAAGGCTTAAGGCCAGGCCCGCCCTTGTAAAGGATCCAGGGGAAAAGGGAGCCTTGCTCATCACCATCAGGGTAGCCTGGTGCGTAGGTAACAGCAGGGCCATGTTGGAGCCTGCAGCCACTGCCATGAGGGCCGCTGCCGTATCCAGGCCGTTTCCTCCAGAGATCCCCACGGCTAGTGGAGCCATGAAGACTGCAGCTGCCGAGTTGTTTATGGCATTGGAAAGGGCCGATGACACAAAAACCAGCAGCATGATCAACCAAAAAGGGGAAAGCCCCTCCCCGAAGTTTGCCAGGTAGGAGGATAATGAATCCAGGGCGCCCGTATACTCCAGGGTTTGACCAATGCCCAGCATGGCTCCCAGGAAAAAAACGATCTTCAGGTCCACGCTCTGGTAAGCGGATAGAGGTTTTAATACCCCGGACACAACCAAAAGCAGGGCAGCTCCCCCAAAACCCAGGGCAGGGTGAAGCAGGCCGAAGCTAACTGCCAGCACGGCCAGCAGGATGATGAAGAAGGTCATTCTGCGCTGCCTGTTGGCCAGGGGAGCAAAAGGGACTTTTTCATTGAGAGGTGGGACTTCCCTTTCATCTGAAGATGTTCCCTGGCTGCTAGCTATTCCATCAAGGCCTGTCCTCCGGGCTCCGGGATCCAAGCCACAAGCCTTACAGAAGAGCCAGAGCAATAAAGCCGTGCCCAGCATGGCCAATCCGTGGGGGGCAAAGTCAAACATTTTAAAGGACTGTCCCGAGACGGAGAGCATATGCGATGCAATAATAATGTTTGGTGCACTGCCGATCAGGGTCAGAGTCCCTCCCAGGATAGATGCCATGGCTAGAGGAAGGCCAAAGCTGCCTGCACTGCTTCCACTACGTCCTGACATGCGCACGGCCGTGGGCAGCATCAAGCTCACTGCGCCCACGTTGTTCATAAAGGCAGAGAGCAGTGCTCCCACGGCGGCAATACTTAAAACCTGGGCCCTGATGCTGCGAAATCTCCTGGCCAGGGCCTGGCCCAGGCCGCGCAGCAGCTGGGAATCAATAATGCCCTGGCTGACCAGGAAAACGGCGATAATTGTTGCCAGGGCGGGGTGGCCGAAACCAGAAAAAATAACCGAAGGAGGGGCTGCCCCTGCTATGCCCAGTATGAAAAGACCTCCCAAGGCAGACAACTCCATGGGAATTCTTCCCGAGGCGATCAGGGTAAGCACCACCAGCAAAACACCCCATGTCAAGAGCTGGTCTATCCCAAGACAATACCTCCTTTGGAAGGCATGCTTATACATATTATACAATATTAAGGGGAGAAATTTAATGTTTTTTAGAAAAACTATCAATAGAATATGCAGTTGAAGTAATAAACGGAGTTGCAAAGAATTATCAAGCTGGAATTAAGCATCTTCATACTTATTACCTGAAACACTTTTTGGCACGTACTCTCCGTTCAAATATTTTTAATTCTTCTGGCTCTTTCCTTGTTCGCCTCAGGCAAGCTTTTTCTAATTCTACATAAACCCGTTCCGAAAATTGAAAAATCTAGAAGGAATCGGTGAAAAGCTGTAGAAAACGTATAGTGATACCATCGAAAAGGAGGAGTTCGTAATGGCATCTCATGAAGAAAAGAAAAACAAAGTGATAGAGGTGTTAAACAAGGCGCGTGCGTTGGAACTGCAGGCGATTCACCAGTACATGAATCACCACTATACCCTGGACGATTTGGACTACGGGGAGCTGGCCGCTAATGTAAAGCTCATCGCTATCGATGAGATGAAGCATGCCGAAGACCTGGCGGAGCGCATTAAGGAACTGGGAGGAGAGCCCACCACCGAAAAAGCCGGCGGTGTTGAAACAGGCCATGAACCGGAAGAGTTATTTGCCTTCGATGCCAAAGAGGAAGAAAAAGCGATTGATATATACCAAAACTTTTTAAAGGTTTGCTGGGAAAACGGGGACAGCATCTCGGTCAAACTGTTTGAGAGCATCATCGAAGCAGAACAGGAGCACTTCAACTACTTTGACAGCATCAACGAGCATATCAAAAGGCTGGGGGCGGCTTACCTGGCCCGCATCGCCGGGAGCCCGTCCGACACCGGCCCGTCTAAAGGGTTTGTGGGACAAGGGGAGGCATAGGAAAGAGAAAATTGTAGGAGTTGTAGTGGGGCTATAAAGGGGGCCGTCCCAGAAGTTCAAAATGAACTTTAGGGACGGCCCTGCCATGTATCCCTGCCGTGATTAATTCTCCAAATAGTGTGGCAAATCCTGTTTTGTTATGGGAGTAGACCTGCTTGGGGATGTAAAGACAAAAACAAGAATCGATCTTTGCCTTGAGTACTAAACCATCTTGAATGGATAGGTCATGTCTGCCGGGAAAACAAATTTATGATAAGAACCTTCCAGGTAATAAACCGGTTCTACGTTACCTTCCAATATTGCTTCAACAAAATCTTTTTCGTCTCGGATACCATCCGGAAATAATGTGGCATATTTTCCCAGCTTCTCAAGATGGTGCGCATCGCTGCTGCCAAATATAGGTAATTTCATTTCCATTGCTACCTGGCAAGCCTTTACATTTAAATGAAACGGCGTGCTTCCGTTAAATCCTTCAATGCCGGATAGATTTACAATGCGTCTGATCTTATCACCCATTATATCTCCCATGCCCCGACCATTTTGACGGTACGGATGTGCGCTAATTGCTGCCCCACCAAGCCGGGTGATTATCGATACCAATTCATGGGCATGCATTTCGCCTGTCAAGAACCGGTCTATATGGTCAATGCCAAAAACCAGAACATCTCCATCAAGTGTTAGTATTTCAGCACCCACAAACACCCTAAAATTTTTTTCTCTGCTTATTTGGCATGCCGCTTCCTTCAGGCCATTGCTATCATGGTCTGTGATACATACAGCATCCAGGCCCAGCTGTTTGCCCTGTTCAATAATCTCCTCTAAACTCATTAAGCTATCTGAGGAATAGGTTTTTTCATGAACATGCATGTCGATTAACAAAAAAATCACTCTCTTAGCGCCAGTAAAGGCAAGGTCGAATAATATTTTTGACTAAGGTAAGCGTTTTGGGTCAAGGGGGGTGTCAAGGGAACCGTCCCCCTGTCACCTTTTATTTTGGGCTAGCAAGGCGGCTCCCAGCGCCCCGGTGAACTGGCAGTCCTCCAGGACCACCACCGGGCAGCCCAGCTCTTCCACCAGGGCTCTTTCCACGCCTTTGTTCAGGGCAACGCCGCCAGTGAAAGCCACTTGTTCTTTCACGCCCAGCCGTCGAGCCATGGCGGCTACGCGCTTGCCTACGGACTGGTGCAGCCCGGCGATAATTCCTCCTTTGGGCATGCCCCGGGCCAGAAGGCCGATAATTTCCGACTCAGCAAATACGGTACACATGCTGTTTACCGTAACGCTTTCCCCCGGGACTTCCTGTTCTGCCAGTTCACTGACCTCCATGCCCAGGGTGTTGGCCATCACCTGTAAGAAACGCCCGGTTCCAGCGGCGCACTTGTCATTCATGGCAAAGTCCAGCACTTTTCCGTGTTTGTTAATGCGGATTATCTTGCTGTCCTGGCCGCCGATGTCTACAATAGTGCCGGCTTCGGGCAATAAGTAGGCCACTCCCCGGGCGTGGCAGCTTATTTCCGTTACCTTTCGGTCCGCTTCATCATAAGACACCCGGC
>SKTJ01000077.1 GCA_007122565.1 Syntrophomonadaceae bacterium
GGGTTACCTGTGAGTAACCGTTCAGGCTCGATTGACTACTGCCTGCTAAATGCTTGTAAATTACATACAGGAAGGGCAAAGACCAATATGGTAGAAGAAAAAATTATTTCCATTCCGCTGGATGAAGAAGTTAAAAGTTCATTTCTTGATTATGCCATGAGTGTGATCGTGAGCCGCGCTCTTCCCGATGTTAGAGACGGGTTAAAGCCGGTGCACCGGCGGATCCTCTATGCTTTCTCGGATCTGGGGATGACCCCCGATAAGCCACACAAGAAATCGGCGCGATTGGTGGGGGAAGTTCTCGGTAAATATCACCCCCATGGAGATTCGGCAGTCTACGAAGCAATGGTACGCCTGGCCCAGGTTTTCACCACACGCTATCCCCTGGTGGACGGGCATGGTAACTTTGGTTCCATGGACGGCGATTCTGCAGCCGCCATGCGGTATACGGAAGCCCGTCTTTCTCCCCTGGCTTTGGAGATGCTGCGCGACCTTGATAAGGAAACCGTTGATTTTCGTCTCAACTTCGACGAGAGTCTGGAGGAACCGGTGGTGCTGCCGGCACGTTTCCCCAATCTGTTGGTAAATGGTTCCTCCGGTATTGCTGTGGGAATGGCCACCAACATCCCCCCGCACAACCTCACTGAAACGATTAGCGCACTGGAACTGCTGATCGACAGGCCGGAAGCCACAGATGATGAACTGCTTGATATTATCAAGGGACCGGATTTTCCCACAGGCGGGATCATTTTGGGCACGCGGGGCATTCGTGATGCCTACCTTACGGGCAGGGGAAGTATCCAAGTGCGTGGTAAAAGCAGTATTGAGCTTGGTAAGGATGGCCGTGAGAAACTACTGATCACCGAAATTCCCTACCAGCAGAATAAGTCCAGGTTGATCGAAAAAATTGCCGACCTGGTACGTGAGAAAAAGATTGATGGCATCAGTGAGTTACGTGACGAGTCGGACCGCAGCGGTGTGCGTATTGTGATCGAATTAAAACGTGGTTTTAATGCGGAACTTATTCTAAACCAACTTTATAAATATACACCGCTGCAGCAGAGCTTTGGTATAATCATGCTTGCGCTGGTGGATGGCAGGCCGCGCGTCCTTACCCTGCGGCAGACCCTCCTTGCCTATCTGGGACACCAGAAAGAAGTGGTTATGCGTCGTTCCCAGTATCTTTTGAACCGTGCTTTGGAGCGGGCCCATCTGCTGGAGGGGCTGCGTATTGCTTTGGATAACCTGGATCGTGTGATTGAGATCATCAGGGGTTCAGCCGATGCTAAGCAAGCCCGGCAGGGTCTAATGGAAAATTTCGCTCTCAGCGAAAAGCAGGCTCAGGCTATCCTGGATATGCGCCTGCAACGCCTGACCGCTCTGGAAAGGAATAAACTGGAAGAGGAATACCGGGCTATTATGGAGGAGATTGCCTATCTGCGTGCCCTGCTGGCAGATGAGACCCTTATTATGAAAGAAGTCAAGCGGGAGATGCGAGTGATCAAAAAGAAATTCGGGGACGAGCGACTAACAGAGATCGTGCCTTATCACGGTGAAATTGATCTTGAAGACCTCATCCGCGAAGAGAAAGTGGTAGTCACACATACTAATCTGGGCTATGTTAAACGACTGCCCCTGGATACCTATCGCAGCCAACACCGTGGTGGGCGCGGCATTATCGCCCAGACTATGCGGGAAAAGGATTTTATAGATCACCTCTTTGTTTGCTCTACCAAGGATTTACTCCTCTGTTTCAGCAACAGAGGAAAGGTCTATCCCATAAAAGTCTATGAAATACCGGAAAGTGGCCGTCAGGCCCGTGGAACGGCCATTGTCAATCTCCTCCCCCTGGAGAAGGGGGAATACATTACCGCGGTCTTTCCCCGTGTGGAGCACGGAGAGGAAGATTACATTATCATGGCCACGCAGCATGGGCTGGTGAAAAAAAGCCGTCTGCGTGAATATGCATCTGCAAGACGTTCGGGGTTAATCGCCCTGGGATTGACGGAGGCGGATCAGCTTATTGCGGTGCGCCACCTCAGCTGCAGCGATGAATTTTCGGAAAAGGATCTTGATGTGGATGTGCTCATGGCCACAGCCCGTGGCCTGCTGATCCGCTTTTCCACACAGCAGTTGCGTTCCCTCGGTCGCACGGCAAGGGGAGTTAAAGGTATTACGCTCGCCCCCGGCGATCATGTGGTGAATATGAACCTGCTGTCAGCCAACCCTAAAGAAAAAACAGCCCTCCTTTTGGTTACGGAAAAAGGGTTTGGGAAGGTTACCAGGGCCAAACAATTCCGCCGCCAGAACCGTGCCGGAAAGGGCGTCCTGGCCTTAAAGGTAAGTAACCAGGTAGGCCCATTGGTCAGCTTTGCCCTGGTGCAGAAAAATGACGAATTTATTATCGTAACCGCCCATGGCCTGGTTATCCGCGAGAAAGCGGCGCCGGTCTCGGTCCAGGGCCGCTACGCCCGCGGTGTTACCCTGATCAGGCTTACTCAGGATGATAAGGTGGTTAATTTGGCTGTTTTGCCCCGGGATGAATAAGCTGGGGTAGCAGGAGGATTGTCATGAAATTATTTCGCGGCATCTCGCCGGCGCTTATCGTTTTACTGCTTTTCCTGACTGTGGCCGCTTTTGTTCTGGAATGGATCCGCACACCGGAACATCCTGTTTTGGCCAAGCCGCCCCGCAGCACCGATATGGCCGTGCTTGGCGGGACCACAGCAGCTTTGCTCACTGCCTGGCACGGTGCTCAAAACGGCGCCCAGGTTTACCTTTTCCCCCAGGGACAGGAATTGGGGGAAGATGCTGCTTTTCTGCTGTCCGGGGGCATTGCTGCACCCCTTACCCCCCCCCAGCGGGAGCTGGAAGAGCCTTTCATACCTGGGGAACTGGATGAACGGCTGCGGCAGTATGGTAATGACATGAACGATCCGGCACTACTTGCTGCTTTTATCCAATTTTCAACCCGCCTTTATCCCCTGCTTGAACGTATCAGTGGTACTGTCTTTGACCACCTTCCCGATCCAGCAGAAAAACCCTATCTTCACTTCAGCAGTCGGCCCATTAATCCCGCTGCCTTCACCCAACAGCTACAGACCAAGGTGTTAAGGGCAGGCGTGATTATCAGCAACGATTATGTAAAAGAACTGATATTTTCCCCTGAGGGGGAGATTACCGGCCTTTTGCTGGAAAAAAGCGGCGGGGAAACAGAGATGCTCAACCTCCGCTCCGTTGTGCTCGCCGACGGAGGCTACAGTGGCAAACCTTTTAGCCGGCATCCCTATCTCTCGCAAAACAACTTAGTCGTGCTGCGTCCCGGTCAGCAGGGCCAGGGCTTGGATCTTGCCAGTGAACTGGGGTTGGATGTGGTGCAGACCGGTTTTTATCGCCGGCGTATCCTGCTCTATTCCCCTTTTAACGAAGATTATTGTCTCCTCCCGCAACAACCCCGGGAAAACGCCTATTTTTTTAACAGCAGGGGGCAATTGCTTGAATGGGAGGGTTCCAGTAAACAGGAAATATTAAACTTTATTCATATGTCACCCCACGAAGGTGTTTATCTAATAGTTGTTGAAGAGGATATACCCGAAACCTGCGTGCAATTCTTCCGCCGTTTTGCCGACTGGGAGAGCCTGGCCCGTTTTAGCGGCGGCGAGTTGCCAACTTTCCCCCTACCCTTCTCCCCTGCCGATGTCCATCTTATATCCCCCGTACGCGTGACTGTGGATTACACTTTGGGCGGTCTGGCAGTCACCCCACGTGGTGAGGTGAAACGCAACGGGTCGGTGGTGACAGGTCTTTATGCTGCGGGAGAGATCAGTGGCGGCCTGCATGGAGAGGTTGTCCTTCAAGGGATGCCCCTGAGCGAAACCCTCTTTCTCTCTGCCGTTGCCGGTGAAGCAGCAGCACACCACGCGTGGCGATAAACCCCATGAAGTCGGATATCAGTGTGCCGGTGAGCCGGAACAAACCAAGCTATGATGTACCCATGTACAAGAACAAGAAAGAAATATAAAACCGCTTGTAGGGGCGGACGACCCTGTCCGCCCGAGAATTGGTGTATCTGGCGCAGGGCAGCAGAATAACTTAGAATAGACCACCATGCCGGTGACGGTACCGGCGGAAGGATGAAAATTGTCATCACACCCGCGGGCGGACAGAGTCGTCCGCCCCTACAGGTTTTCCAAACAGCGTGTGATGAAAGTACAACATTAGCTGAGGGTGCAGGTTGGGCGTGAGGGGCATTCAGGGTCGTAAAAGGCTTTGCCGATTAGGAGGTTTCAACATTCAACTTGTTTGAGCGTAGCGAGTTTTGAATGTTGCCGTTTCGGCAAAGGCAACTGCTATTATTAATCTTTTCTTGAGCCTGACAGCCCCGAAGGTGCATCCCTGCATCCCGGTGCAGCAGTGAATCCACATTTTCCTCAATATAGACATCAATGGCAGCATACCTGCGGGCGGACAGGGTCGTCCGCCCCTACACGGATACACCTGCTTGATTTTGGAGTTCGACTTTGGACTCGTATTATTTTTTATCTTCCCAAGACACCCTTAATCCTATATAATAACTAATAGTAATAAACATTTCATTAAACTAACATAAAGGATGGGGATTTGATGACACAAAAAGTTGGTATTACTGACACTACCCTGCGCGACGCACACCAGTCTCTTATGGCCACGCGTCTGCGCAGAGAACACATACTACCCATTATCGCTGATATCGATAAGGTAGGCTATCACTCCCTGGAGGTCTGGGGCGGAGCTACATTTGACACCTGCCTGCGTTTTCTTGATGAAGATCCATGGGAACGCTTGATCAAGATGCGCGAACTTGCTCCTGACACCGATTTTCAGATGCTCCTGCGCGGCCAAAACCTGGTAGGATACCGCCACTACCCCGATGATGTAGTGGACGCTTTTGTGAGGCTCGCTGTAAAAAACGGCATTAATATCATCCGCGTTTTTGATGCACTTAACGACACCCGCAATATGTCCCAGGCTATGCAGGCGGTGCGTAATGCGGGAGCCCATGTGCAGGCCACATTGAGCTATACGCTCAGCCCTTTGCATAGTATTGAGTATTTTGTCCAAGTGGCACTGCAACTTAAAAAAATGGGGGCAGACTCCATCGCCATTAAGGACATGGCCGGTTTACTCACCCCCTACGATGCTTATACCCTGGTGCAGCGACTGAAGGAGAGTGTGGCCCTTCCGGTACAGCTCCACTCCCATTTTACGAGTGGTCTGGCTTTTATGTCCTATCTAAAAGGGATTGAGGCCGGCTGTGATGTGATTGACACCGCTATTTCCGCCCTCTCCCTCGGCTCTTCCCAACCGGCAACAGAGAGCATGGTGGCCGCCCTGCAGGGTACTCCCTATGATACGGGGTTGGATTTGGAGCGGATCGGCCACATTGCCGCTTATTTTAAAGAGATCCGTAATCATTACGATATTCCTGCGGAGATTGTGATGGGTGTGGATACGGATGTATTAAGTTACCAGATCCCCGGCGGTATGATTTCCAACCTGGCCTCCCAACTGGCATCCCAGAACGCCACCCACCTCTTGCCGCAGGTGCTGAAAGAGGTACCCCGTGTTCGTGCTGAACTGGGCTACCCTCCTCTGGTTACCCCCTCCAGCCAGATCGTGGGGACGCAGGCAGTGGTAAATGTGATTAGCGGTGAACGGTACAAAATGATTCTTACGGAGGTTAAAAATTATCTGCGGGGACTTTATGGCCGTCCCCCCGGAGAGGTGGATCCGGACCTCTTAAAGCGGGTCCTGGGCACAGAGGAGCCCTACCAAGGCAGGCCTGCGGATCTGCTTGAGCCCGGCCTGGAAAAAGGGCGGGAGGAATTGGGAAAATACCTGGAGAAAGAAGAGGATCTACTCTCTTATATCCTCTTCCCCCAGCAGGCGCTCACGTTTTTTCAGCGTCGCTGCGGGGAGATCATGCCCGAGCAGAACAGTGAGCAGCCTGCAAACGCAAAGACTTCCACAGCCCCATCTGCAGCAGCAGATGCTGTTAAACTGGATAATCTCTTTACGGTGGATGAATCTCTCCTCTCCGCTGAGGATGAAAAGGGTTACTTTGTCTACCCATCAGCCTGAGGCAATAGTGGGAAAACAAGTTGGATAGTTGGATAGTTGGATAGGAAAAGATAAAACCGGTGTTACAGTAATTTTTAATTGACATCGCCGGAGGCTACCGCTATAATAAAGAACAATTAATTAAAAAGCTATGATGGGGACAGGGTCGGACCCCTTATTCCTGCAGAGAGCCGGTGGAGCTGCAAACCGGTGGAGAGGCGTCTTTGGCTGTCACCCCGGAGTTCCTCCCTGAAAACGTGGAACGTTACAGTGAGCTGTTGCGTAGGGGCGGACGGTATACCCGTTAACGTATAGGTTTGAAGCCTGAAGCGGCCTTAAAAAAGGCAAGAAGGGTGGTACCGCGGAGATAACTCCTTCGCACCTTGGAAAAAGGGCGGAGGAGTTTTTTAATTCAGCATGGTACAGTGCGAGGATAAAAGGGAGGTGAAGGCCCGCATTCCCGTTAACCTGGGAACCGGGCCGGAAAATGAGCTTATTAATTTATCTTAATGGTGTTTATGTGCCGCGGGAGGAAGCAAAA
>SKTJ01000224.1 GCA_007122565.1 Syntrophomonadaceae bacterium
ATCGTCCTTCTTATAAGGTGAGTCAGTTCTCAAAAAATCATAGATACGCATGGTAGCACACAAGCGGTGACTTTTGTCCACATATAAGCCCACTATGTATGCCTGACCTTCCACAACTTCAGCGGTCTGCTCCTTAAAGGGTAAAAGCAGGTCTTTTGGTAAACCCCAGTCCAAAAATGCTCCAATATTTAAGACTTGTTTTACCTTAAGGACCGCCACTTGGCCAAGCACTATTTTAGGTGTTTTAGTTGTAGCGATCATTCTGTCTTCTGAATCCCGGTAGATAAACACCTCAATTTCATCTATCTCTTCAGTCCCTGGCGGCACCTGATTACCGGGCAATAGTACCTCCTCCCCGGAATTATCACCCCTTGATTTTAGATATAACCCTGCTGGAGACTGTCTAATTACAACCAGAGTCTGAATCTCTCCTAATCTTATCAGTGTCTTTCTCTCCTTATAATTTATATACACTCTATAATCTCTCCCTAACCCTTACTGTTAATGCCACCCCTGCAGAGGCCTGTAGCGAATTAAATTCAAGAATTAGTTTCGCCGCAATAGCAATTATTTCCTGCAACTCCCCAAAAACGGCAGGATATTAGTATATGCTATTGAAACCTTAGATCAATAACACATCCCCTATTCAAAGGAGCGGCCTATGTTACGGTTATTGAAATTTCTCGGGAGATTAGCCTTCAGATTGTCGGCGGCCGTAGTGGGGTTGGTTGTTCTGGCAGCACTGGTTCTGGCGATCCGTTATTGGATCTGGACACCGGTACCGGTGGCTTCTTTTTATGAGGAGAAGAATGTCTTAAATTGGGGGCACCGCGGCGCCCCGGAGGCCGCCCCGGAAAATACAATATCCGCTTTTAAGGCAGCCGTGGCACTGGGAGCAGATGGCGTGGAGCTGGATGTTATGCTCAGCGCAGACGGCGAAATTGTGGTTATCCATGATTACACCCTGGATCATACCACCGATGGAACGGGTCCGGTTAAGGATTACAGCCTGGCGGAACTGAAGCAGTTTGATGCCGACTATTGGTTTTCCGGGGATTTTGCTGAAGAGTACATTTCCGAGCGTATCCCCACCCTGCAGGAAGTAATCGATTCCCTGGACCCGTCGGTCTTTTTGAATATAGAAATCAAAAGCGAAAGCCCCGCAACAGACGGCCTTGAGAAAGCCGTAGTCCAGACAATCGCCAGTAACAATCTTTATGAAAGGGTCATCGTATCATCTTTCAACCCCATATCCCTGATCAGGGTAAAGCTGGCCGATAAGCGCATCGATGTGGGATTGATTTACGCGCCCGACTTGGCCAAATATTTAAGCAAAGGCTGGTTCATCCCAATTCTCAGGCCGGAGGCACTCCATCCCCGTTACGACATGGTGGATGAAGCCTACATGGAGTGGACTCGCAGGAAAGGCTTTCAAGTCACCGTCTGGACGGTTAACGAAGCCGCAGACATGTCACGCATGATCGATCTCGGCGTTGACGGCATCATCACCGATCGTCCAGACCTGTTGGGGCAATTGTTAATGGGGTCAGGCTTGAATTATTCACTTAGTTCACGGCCCACCTTCGACTAACTTCTCCCACCCAAGTTGCGTAAGTAAATATTTCAAGCCTGACCCCATCACTTCTTAATTTCCTTAGGAGCCCTGGCTATTTTCCCCCAGTAGCTTCTTTCCCCAAAATATAGATAGGATACCCACTGGTAAAGTCAACAGTCCGCTGATAACAGATATAAAACCCTGTGCCTCTATTTGCAGGGCCAACCCCGCGAAAGCTGCCAGTGACAATAAAGCTGATGCCCACAAGAATATCCCCATAATCCTGGCAACCCCCCGTTCAAATAACAGCTTATATGCGATAAACAGAGCAAGAGCTGGGGTCAGGCTTGAATTATTCACTTATTTTCTCCTTCCTTCCCGTCGTCAGCCACGGCAACAGCGATAGTGGCCGGTGTTTCCTCTGACCATGGCTCGCCGGCGAAGTTGCCGTAAAACTGCTTAACAGCAAATCCCCCTTTTGCCAGGGCTCCTGCCAGCTCTACTTTCTGTAAAGGGTACAGGGGAATGGTATTGGTGCGGCTGGTGGAATCGGGCAGATGCAATATCCCTGTAAAATGGATCCTGTGTTTTTGTTGTTCATAACTGTATAATCGCTCGAAGGAAACTCCCCGTTCTTTATTTTCCAGAGTGGGGAGGAAATTAATACCGTGCTTTAAGATGCGGTCATAGTTAACTGTTTGCACTACCAAAATCCCACCCCTGAGCGACAGCTGCAGTTTCTTTAATCGCTGCCTCGATCTGGTTTACTGTTTCCAGGTGCACCAGGGAGTTGCCGATACAAAATGCCCCATCGTATACAGATCTCAGATAGGTTGAAAGGCGGAGCATATCTCCTTTTATGAAAGATACCGTACTGCTGTTAATATATGCGGGGAGTTCTTTCCTCTTTTTTTGCTGCGCCAGTCCTATCATGGTTTCGTCCAGGTCTATCCCTGTAACCCGAAACCCCCTGGCGGCCAGAGCCAGGGTATAACTACCGGTTCCGCAGGCCAAATCCAGGATATGTTTATTATCCGAACCCCCAAGCATTTTTTCCAGAAAGAGCAAATTATTTTGATGAACTGGGAAGACATCATCATAATACCTTTCCATTGCATCATAAAAGGACACTTAAACATCCCTCCCAAATATGTAATGTAACTTTTTCTATGGTGCATTAACAAAAATTATACCTGGTTCTTCCTATTAATAATTATTTCAAGGACATCCTATTTCCTGCTCATACCGCATATTCCCACCCCCCATTTTAGGCCATCTTTTAAAAGAATAATGGCATGAAAAGATTCGCCCGGGTGACTTGATAAATCAATCCGGCGCATCCGACCGCCTCTTATTATTAGTGAATATCATTATAGCTAATTATGTTGACATTTTAGATAAATATGATACAATTTAGGCATAATTATCGCTAATTCGGAGGGACGTTATGCTTGTTTCCACAACCGATCTTCAAAATAACTTTGGTAAATATCTTAAACTTGCCCAATATGAGGAGATTATTATTACAAAAAACGGTAAACAGGTAGCCAAGTTGACGGCATACACAGAAAACGATTGTGAAAACCGCATGCTGGTGAGCGAAGGTTCTCCGTCATATCGCCCGCACGGTATTCGGGTCACTTACGCAGATTTTCTCAAAATTATTGAAGAAGGCGAAAACCGCTATGAATATATTGATGGAGAAATATTATTATCGGCCTCGCCTTTATACCCGCACCAGAAAGCGATCAAGGAAATTTTTCTTCAATTTGGCCAATGGTTTCAAGGTAAAAAGTGTGAACCACTGGTCTCTCCTTTTGATGTTACTTTATTCCGTTTGGAAGATGAAAAAAAGGTCAATGTTGTCCAACCGGATATATTTGTCATTTGCGACTCGGAAAATATAGACACAACAGGTAAATATGAAGGAACCCCCACCCTTGTGGTGGAAGTGCTATCCGATGCCACCAAGAGCAGAGACATGATACAAAAACTCGATCTTTACATGGAGAGCGGCATAAAGGAATACTGGATTGTAAATACTGCCTCAAAAGAAATCTACATTTATGTCTTTGCAAACAATATGATTGATACAATACAAAGTTTTAAAGGCGTTGATATTGCTAAATCAGCAGTTTTTCCAGGCTTAAATGTAACTTTACAGCAGGTTTTCAATTCTAAGTGGAACTTCATATCAAGTTTATTTCTTAAATTCTGCACGGTTGGTAAGCACATTATTCACCTACAAAGGGTCTTTTTTCAGCTTTGCACAACCGCATGATCGTGTCTTTCCCTGTAATAACCGCTATGGGAAGGCCTCCCGGCGGCTGCAGCCATTGCCCGCTCAAGACCATGTTTTTCAGCCCCTTAATGCGACCGGTGTGAGCCAGCGATTTACCGCGAATGGTAGGCCAAAAGCCCATGAAGGCACCGCGGTAGGCATTGCAATACCGTTCGTAAGTTTGAGGGCTGGCCACATCGAGCAATTTGAGTTTACCGGCCATATGGGGGAAGCGGGTTTCCATAGCGTTAATTACTGCTTCACCAATGCGGGCCTTTTCCCGGGCATAAGCTTCCTTGTCTTTTGCCAGAGCTTCCCAAGCCTCCAATTCGGGCTGAAATTGATTAATGGCAAAAGTGATCACCGTATGCCCCGCCGGGGCAAAGTCCGGCTCGTAAGCATAGTGGGTCATCTGTAAATGCTCTATTTGTTTTTGGTTTAGCTTGATATTTACCGACCTCACAGGAAACTTAAGGGTGCGGGGGATTTCGTCCATTGTACCCTCGTACCCGATGCCAACATAAATATTTGAAGCCAGGGGATAGAGCGTGGGATTGCTAAACCGCTTTTCAAACTCCGGGTCGGGGTATTGTCCTTTTAATAACCGCTCATACAAAGTCCGGGCATCGCATGCGGCAATAAAGAAATCGGCTTTGAAGGATTTTCCGTTCTTGCATTCGACCCGCTTTACGACAGTTCTCTCAATATCCAGACCCACCACTTCAGAGGAAGTTTCCACGTTTCCGCCCAGGGAGAGATAGCGCTTAAGCATGCGCTGGGCCAGTGCCTTGGACCCTCCATACGGAATGGAAGACTGCCCCCCGGTAAAGGTGCCGAGAGCAAAGATAATGGATAAGGCACTGTACTGCCCTTCCGGCAGAAAGGAAGCCAGGGTCTCTCTCAGTGCCGGGTGTTTGAACTTCCGGGCAAAGTCCTGCATGCTCATCTTACTGTATTTTTGCATGACTGGACCAATATCCTTCATCGAGAGCATGAACTTGATCTTTTCAATTATATTCATCATGTCCATCGGTTTGCCGGCCGGCATGTTAAAGGAATGCAACTTTTTGACATCCCGGTAGAGCTCTTCTATGGCTTCCTTGTCTTCCGGTGATATTTCCAGCCAGCTCGCCTTTAGCCGTTCAAGATCACGGTAGAGATGCACCGTTACATCGTCATGTTCAACAGCCATGAAACTCTCGGGGTCATAAATATCAACTCCATCCAAAGCACCTACCGTATCCCAGAGTTTACGCAGAGGGGTTCCTTCCTTTGTCCCCACCAACCAGTGGATGCAGCCGTCAATGTGATACCCCTGACGATCCCAACCGGTACATTCTCCGCCTAAAGTGTGGTGTTTCTCCAGGATTGTACTTTGAAAACCATTTTTTTGAGCAAAGATCCCCGCACTGAGCCCGGCGATCCCCCCGCCGATTATAACTATCTTTTTCATTGCTTTTTTTCCTCCCTTTTTTCCTCCCTTTTGATCTTGTGGATGCGTAAAAGCTCATCCCCTACTTCCAAAAACAGCTCTTCCACTTGCCGGTCGTCGAGCCAGGCCGGCAAATGGCCGTTGGCAACCATAGCCGAAAGTCCCAATTGAAAGACCCTCATTTTAAATAATAACCTCCGCCGTTCATCCAGGGTCAAACCACGCATGGATTCTTCCTCAGCGAGGGCTTCAAGGATGGAATTTTCAAC
The DNA here is from genome assembly GCA_007122565.1 of Syntrophomonadaceae bacterium. Classification (GTDB taxonomy): domain Bacteria; phylum Bacillota; class Dethiobacteria; order DTU022; family UBA8154; genus UBA8154. Next base: position 5,538 of record SKTJ01000224.1, read on the forward strand.
GGTTTCATAGGAAGCCATGTATGGATTTGGCTCCATTGTCAATTCACGAAAGAGAACAGGGTATGCACGGGCAAATGCCAGGCTGGCTTTCCCCATGTTTTCAAACAAATTCGCTCCTTTGTATTTTGCCACCAGTTCATCTGTGATGGTAAAAACACGCCTGACCACGGCCGCAGTCAAATCGTCAATCGTAGCGAAGTTGACATAAATGGGTGCAACCGAACAGCCAAGGCGGTTAGCCACGCTGCGCGCGGTGATTGCGGATAAACCCTTTTCCTTTGCAAGCTCATAAGCTGCTTCCACAATACTCTCTTTGTTAAATTTGGGTTTGGGAGGCATGCCACCCCTCCTTTTTAATATAACTTGTGTTACATAACCTATGTAATATATTAAACCAAAAAAAATTCCCTGTCAAGGGTAGTGAATAATTTTTTTTCGGATATATTCAACAGTCCATTATTGCCCAACCCTATTTTGCGGCCGGATAGCTTGACGAAATTCCAATTTCTATGATTAGAACCCTTATGTCTTTTAGATTTAATATAATGGTCCATATATCGTACTAACCCTTATAATACTTTCAGGTAGTCTATACGCCAACCTTGACCCGCTACTTTTTTTAACCTTACATACCTGGTAACCCATTCCCGGTCAGCATACGGGACTTTTAATTCATATTCCTTCGCGTCTTTTAACTCGCTGATTAGCGTCACCTGCGCCTTTTCCCATTCCAGGATGCATCCCCCATCTGCTTCCGATTGGATTAAAAGACCCTCGTGCTCACGAATGTTAGCTTCCATGAAATCACGGCTTGCTTCCTCGGTATAGATCTCCAGCATATAAGAAAGAAGCTTTTCTTTTGTACCCACATCACTACCCAGGTATCGGTAGTGAATACCATTAATAACTACTACTTCTTCGGGTCTTTCTCCACTGCCGCCCCCCATGGCATACCAGAATTTATCCACTGCCTGCACGACCAGACTGACCACTTCTCCTATCTCAAGCTCGTCGGTGTCATCTGACGACCCATCAGGGTCCTGCTCTTGCGAATTGTAATCTA
>SKTJ01000306.1 GCA_007122565.1 Syntrophomonadaceae bacterium
AAAACTATTTCCCTGCGGGCTAACAGGACGCTGTCAATAAGCACGGACCACCCGCCCATGGCAGCAGTCAGCCCTATGAAAGGAACAGTAATCTGCAGGGCTACTGCAGCTATGGCCAGATACTGCAAAACACTAAAGGTCCCGGACCACTGGGGCGGCCTTATCCACGGCCTCAGGCGCCAGGGGGGGCGTTGAGCAGCTTCCCGCAGGGGAGCCTGGGAAAAGTAAACCACAACAGCGGCTAAAATCAGCAGGGGTACGGCTGTGAGGAAGGCGGAAGCAGGCCTGCCTGTGGCGCTGTGCTCTGCAAACACCTCCAGGGCGTAGACATTTTTACCAAAGAGGGATGGAATGCTGAAATCCATCAGGCTGAATATAAATACAAAACCACCGCCGGCCAGGATAGCCGGTGCGGCAAGGGGCAAGGCAATCAGGGCAAAAACGTCCGTATCGGAGCGCTGCATTCTTCCAGCTTCCATAAGGTGCGGATCGACAGTTTCCAGGCCGAGGAGTGCCAGCCCCACCGAAAGGGGCAAAAAGGCCATCATCTGGACCAGCCAGCTGCCCATCCAACCGCCGAGGGGTGGAAGGTGGATGCTCAACGGCTGCAGGCCGCTGCCGAGAAGGGCAAAAACAGTACTCCAGGCCAGGGCATGGATATAGGGCGGTACCGCTGCAAAAAGAACAACAAACCAGCGTAAATATTGAAAAGGTTTCTCGTTTAAACTCCACAGCCTGGAGGCTGCCAGGGTGCCGATTATAACTCCTGTTAGGGTCACCCCTGCTGCCAGTTGGACGCTGTTTTGAAAAAGGGTCCATCTTCTGCCGGCGGATACGACCCAGGATGACCAGTTTATTGCCCCATGGGCCACCTGTATGGCCAGATCGTAGATGAGAAATAAGAGGGGCATAAACACTGCCAGCAGGAAGAACAAAGGAAGCACGCGCACCACATATGCACCCGCCGTCCCAGGCAGGTCTGCCCTGTTTTTAATCAATTTAGCCAGCTGTCCCATTGTATATATTGCCTTTCAGTCAAGTGTCTCAACTAATAAGAGCTCTGGCGTACAGCTACCGTATAAATATGTCTGTCAATTCTGCTTTGACCGTTTCCAACTGCCGATAGACAGCTTCAAAATCAACTTCCATCAACCGGATATTATCTGCCGTAAAACAGCTTACTTCCACCTCAATGTCACGGACAGGCAGATGGCTCCAACCAATTTCCAACAGCTTCTGCTCCACTTCCTCACTTAAAAGATAATCGATCAGCTGCTGGGCCTGTTCGGGGTTGGGTCCTCTTTTAATCAGGCCTACCGAGTTAGGGATAACGAGAGTGCCCATTTTTTGGGCTCCCTGGTCTGGAGTTACAATGGCGACAGGTTTTCCTTCCAGGATAGCCACGCAAGCATCGTCCGTATCGGTCAGACCGTAGAGCATTCGCCCATCCACCACAAGATCCCGTACTACCGAATTACCGTCTACAACACTTACCCCATTTTCAGCGAGGGCAGCAAAGTATTTCCGGGCACTTTCTTCCCCAAGATAGGCGTAGAGAGCTGCGGCATGGGTTGCTGTGGTGCCAAACATGGGATAGGCCAGGCCTATCTTGTCTGCAGGCCAGGCAGGATCTAACAAATCATAGATGCTTTGGGGATATTCATGGGGTTCAAGCAAATCGGTATTGACAATAATGATACGAGCTCTCCCGCCAAACGCGACCCAGTACCCCTCTGGATCGACGAGGTATTCCGGAATATCGGCCGAGCTGGATGATTGAAAAGGAGTCAGAACGCCTTCATCTTTGAGCAGCATGGTTTGGATGATCTCGCCATTCCAGAAAACGTCAGCAAGGGGCCGTTCTTTTTCAGCGATCAGCCGGTTTACCATTCCTGTAGTCTTGGTGGCCTCAACATCATAGACTGCCTGGACAGAAATGCCGGTCCGGACTTGGAATTCGTTGAGAATCGGTTCGGAATACATCTGATCAACCGATGTGTAGATAACGACTTCATTGTTATCCGGGCTGCCACATCCAATTATGATCAGCGTACATAACAATAAAAGAGCCATGAGAATCGTGCTTTCAGATAAAACCGGTTTTGACATGTTAGCATTATCCCTCCCATATTTATTAAATCATGTGAAAAGATCCGGCAAGGACCCTGCCTTGATCCAACCTTCCGTAGTTTCGCTCCAGATCAGATCCTCTGGCAGGAGTAAGCGCTGTTCTTTAAAGCTGCGTAGTTCCTCCAGGGCGTACGGCCCGTAATTTTTACCTTCACGGCTCATATAGTATTTACTGGCCTGGCCTTCGGGTGCTGCCCCCGGAAGCTCTTCTTTTTCGGCAAGCTGGAAGCTGCTCTCTGTTTCCTGCGGATTAAACGAATTGCTTAAAAATAAATCCAATAGCTTGCAAACATATTCATTGGAAACGGATTCGATGACCAGCATGTTTCCAAACTGTTCCATGCAGATAACGTCATGCATTCCTGCCTGTACACAAAGCATTTCGCTGCGTGATATTTTCTGATCGTCGAGCTCTCTTCCCACTTCAACTTTTACAATCTGCGAGATGATTAAAAAATTGTTGGCAAATACCAGGCCTTCTCCGGCAAGCCTGTACCTGCCTGTTTCTTCTTCATCTTTTTCCAGCACCTTCGCATGAATTAAGGCATCCATGGCTTCATCAAGTCTTTCTGCCGGGATATCGTCTTGCCATCCGGCGAACTTGCTGAACACATAGGCCAGCCACTGTCCATCTTCTCTTCCGTTGTTTAAAGAATCGCGAATGTCATCCAGCATATAACTGCACGGTTCAAATTTACTCAGCGCTGACCAGGCCCTGAACAGTTCTCGACGATGCAGATCAACCATCGCGGCGAAAATCAGGGCCGGTTCTTCCTCTAACTCAAGCTTTAGGGCATTGCTTGAAATGGCACTGTCGCCCCAGTTTTCCACCATCCCCAGCAGTATTTTTTCCAGCGGTGCTGGATTGCTGAGTATAAATCCCTTGGGAGACGAAGATATACTCAGCTTTTTCTGTTCCGAACCGCAGCCGTATATAAAGTGTTCAACAACGATGGGCCCCTTGATTAGCCGAACCCTAATGTAGGAGTTTGCTTTCAGTAAAAGCTGAATGCATTCGGCCACTTCCCTCTTAAGAACCTGGGGAGCGCTGCATAAGCCTGCCTCTTCCAGCAGCGTCCAATCTTCAGGGGTCAACTGCCCGGCAGGGTTGATTCGGGCCCATGGAGATATTGGACGAGGACTTTCCCCTGCCAGGTGGGATAAGAGCGGAAGCAGGCTTTCCTTTACAACAAACTCAGTCTGAGCCATTTTTTTATCACCCTTTCGTTGTTTGCTTTCACTGGCGAAAAACTATTCGAAACAAGGTTTCATCCCTAACCAGATTAGAGGGAAATGCTCCCGGTCTTGATCAGGTTTTCTCCTCTTTTAATGACGCCTTCTCTTACCCTGCTTCGGATCTCGTCTTTTACAACATCGCTGGCCCAATCTTTCCAATCTCCCTGGACAAGTGAAACCAACTGGTCGTTATTCCCGTCCTGGGTCAGGATGTTCCAAACCTGCTGCTGCATGGCCTCCGGTGTTAGCGCACCCGATTCGGGAACGAATCTGTCAAACATTTGACCGATCGTCTGCTCTGTTCCAAACTTAATCGCTTCATCTGCGACGACATCTCGCGCGCCTCTTCGTATTCCGGCCCGAATCCCTTCTGCATCCTTGCCGTCAATATACGCCCTGTACCCGCCCCTTGCCATGCCTTCTCCCCAATTGTAATAAAACCGGGTGAAGGGGTTTTTAATATCCTTGCTGATCATGCGGCTTGTTTGGCGAGCAGATCCTTCGACGAACCCCAGGGAAACGGCACTCATCACATCTTCTCCCTCCCGTACCGCCTCTCTCCCCCTCTGCCAGCCACCGGCAGCGCCTTCCTTGACAATTTCAAAACCTCTGCGCAGGCGTTCGTTTTTAATCGAACCGCCAATATAGGATCCGGCGGCTCGCCCAACGCCAACGGCCAGGTGCTCACCTCTTTCGCCGGGAGCCGCGGCTGCTGCCTCGCCCACGCCTTCAGCCAGGGGGCTGGCGATACGGTAGATGCGACGGACACCCTGCCCGACCGGCCCGGTAACGACGGCCAAGACTTCGACTCCCGTATCACAACCATACTGCAGCCATTCGACACCCCAGGTGGTCCAGTCCCAGAACCTTTGGTCCCGATATGTGTAGGCATGTTCTGCTTCGGTCCTTCTATGGTGATCTTGCATACGCTGCCGGCTGATCTCCTGCACTTCTTCAGGAGACCTTCCGGCCAGCTCTTCGTAGGCTTCAGCAATCAGGGATGCTCTCATCTCCGGATCCAATCTGCTAAACTGAGAAATATGCAGGCCCATGGCGCTTAAAATGCTGGCAACTATGGCTCCAACAGCAGGCCTGTTACCGGCTGCCAGGGCTTCATTACGCCCTGCACCTCGCCACCAGTTCCCAAAATTTCTGCCGTATTCATCCCAACCCCCGTCGTGAGCTAGCACCCCTTCTGTAAATAAGAGGTAAATGGTTGCAGTAAAAAAGAGGACCAGAAAAACATTGGTCATGCTGGTTTTGGGGCGGGCGATAAATACGATGCCGGCGCCTAAAAAAAGCCCTGCTGCCAGATAGGCGCTGTAGGGTTTAAAGGGGAGGATTAACAGGAATAATATGCCGAAAATAATACTGCAGATGATAACAAGCAATAAAGCTTCGTTTAAGGGGCGGGCCGGCTTGCCCCGGCTGAACAGTTTTTGTAAATCAGAATAGCCCAGTTTAAGGATAAGCAAGCTCAGACCTTCAAAGCGTGCAGTTAAGGCAATAATTAAAGCCAGGGCGATCACTGCGGAAAGATATATATTATCCAACAGGACATTCGCAACCAGGCTTACAGCGGCAGTGCAAAAAAATAATGCAAAACTTACCCTTCCAGAATTTTGCTGAAAACCCTTGGAAATAAACAGGGGGGTATAAAACAGGTCTTTGGCATAGTTGAGAGGCCCCTTTCCGATCATCCTGTTGAAGATCAGGAAAGACAAACTCCACCCAATCACGGCCCATAAGAAGGTGGCGTAAGGCACATTGTTAAAGTTATGCAGGTCTAGTGCAACAATATTTGCCGCCCAGCTGCCCACTTTCAGGTAACCATTATTAACCACAATCAGAAAATACGCGTGGGCAATCCACACGATAATACCGACTACAACCGCCTGCAGCAGAATTTTTGGGGCATTGTTCACAAGAACTTTTGCCAGAAACACAAAAAGATCACGCAGGCTTTGGGGTCCCGCCTGGGATGGGGGCAAGGGGCTACGCTGGGCTGCCGGTGGTGCTGCTTTTTCCCAACGGCTGCCACTCCACTTAAGCCAACTGCCGTCTGCATGGTTCACCTGCCACCAGCTGCCTGAAGAATCCTGAACCTTTAACCTGGCAACCTCTTCAGCAAATTGTTTTTCTGTTAATTCTTTTTTGGCAAGCAGGTTGCTGAGTTCCAAATAACCTTTGGAAGCTGCTTGAAAGTCCATCTCTCTATCCCCCTGCTCTATGATTAATAACTATTCTCCTGATCTGGTTTTCACTGGTCTCTTTTCATTTGATTTATTTAGGAATTTTTTGCAGGGCATTTGCATTAAGAATGTTAACGCCATAATGGGTGCCGAGCCAGATCAAACCGTCCATGTCTTGCAGAACAATTTTTACTTCGTAATTGGCTAAACCGCATTCTTCAGTTAGGATACGATTTGCCTCACCGCTAAAGAGAGCTTCCTCTGTAAAGACCGCAATCCCGTCAAACTCGGAGGTAAACCAGTAGATACCTCTTTGGTCCTGGAAAATATAACGGACCTTCTCACCGGCCAATCCGTCCTGTTTGCTCAGCACTGTATCTATAACCCACTGGCCACGGTCATCAAGAACAAGCCGGGCGGCACCGCCCCGTTCGAACAGCCCTGTTCCAGCCCAGATATGACCTGCTTCATCTTCGTAGAATGAAGTAATATTATTATGCGGAAGGTCGTTATCTACAGAAAAGTACTGCCAGTTACCCTCTCGCAGGTAGCTGATACCGCCTTGGGGGGCCAGGTAATGCCCGAACCAGTAACCCCCTGTGCTGTCTTCAAAGATCACGTTTACCATGTCGACCATAAGACCATCCTGGCTGGTTATGGTTTCCCAACTGCTGCCGTCATAGATGGCTACACCACCCCAGGTCCCCACCATCAGCTTTTCTTCTGAGTTTTCATGAAAACAGTTCACGCGGTGATCGGGCAGACCGTCTTCTTCGCCCAGGCTCAGGTAGTTGTTGTTTTTGAGGATGGTCAGGCCGTTGAAGTGTCCAATCCACAAGGCGCCTTCCTGGTCAATATGGAGGGCTTTTACATAATCGACTTCCCTGGGTAAGGACAGCTTTTCTATCAAAACATGTTCCAGCCTGTCTATTCTGTATACTCCTTCTTGCCCCCCAGTCCAAACATCATTTCCATCAATGAGCATCGTATAAGTCTCACCTGGTGGGCGAAT
>SKTJ01000197.1 GCA_007122565.1 Syntrophomonadaceae bacterium
GGGTTGATCAGGGCCGAATCCAACCCTGCAAATATGGCCAGCGTCAGATAAGTACGGTTTACCAGAGTACGCAGGGGCAGTCCGTAGGAGATATTGCTCAAACCCATGGTAGTTAATAGCCCCAACTGCCCCTTCATTTCCTGCAAAGTACGCAGTGTTTCCGCACCGCTGTTATCCTCCACGCCGAGGGGGAGAGTAAGGGGGTCGAAATAAAGCCGCTCCCGCGGGAGCCCCTCCTGCTCCGCCGCCGCAAGAATTTCCCTGCTGATCGCCAACCGTGTTTCAGTGTCACGGGGGATCCCCGAATCGCGCACCGGAAGTGCGATAGCAGTGCATTCATATTCCCGGGCCAGCTTCAGGAAGGGTAAAAGACGGCCCTTCTCGGCGCTGATTGAATTTATCATGGCTCCGGGGCCGTGCGCCGCCAACCCTGCTTTCATTACTTCCAGACTGGTGGTATCAATGGTCAGGGGCTTATCTGTTACCTCCCGGATTAAGTTTACCGCCCACTGCATGTCTTCGCTCTCTTTTTCCTGCTTGCCCGAGCCCGTAGCCACGTTTAAATCAATATAATCGGCACCGGCCTCATCCTGTTGTTTTGCAATTTCCTGAAGGTAAGCAGCGTCTTTTGCCAGCACAGCTTCCTTGATCTTCTTCCGTGTGGCATTCAGCAATTCTCCGATGATCAGCATAATCCCAACTCCTTCTGTTAATGATAAGCGAACCAGCTTCGCTCCATGATTAATTATAAATATGCCCTGATGAGCTGCATATTTTACTCATGATTTAATAATATCTTCGTGATAAAAACACACGTTTCCTGCTTTAAGTATTCCATATTTGCTCATATTTGACTCTTCTAACAGGAATCGGAGGGTGTTTATAGAATAAAAAGTAATTACTCAGGTATACTTTGAAGCGGGGTGCAGGATACCTGTTCGAAACCGCAGTCTCAAGTTAATGATACGGTGGTTGCCTTTGCCGACCCGGCCCACATGCTTTGGCTCGCTGCGCTCAAACATGTAGCATGTGGAAACCCCAGTCCGGCAAAGCCTTTTGATCGAGCCTGAACGGTTACTCACAGGTAATCCTTAACCCCTTTGTGCTATTTTCAAGAGTGCTGAGTTGTTACAATAAAACTATAAATAATCCTGCTTTTAAGCGAAAGGGGGCAGGTGCGGCTGAGGCCGCTACCGCACGCATTGAAGATAATTTTTCATGAGGCATTTCTGGAGGGTTACACGATGGACCCGGCGGCGGGTTATGGCCGGCTGGATCCGGCCCTGGCCCTGGCAAAGGAGCGCTATCCCCTGATTACCCCAACCCCGTGCACGGAGGAGGATTTGCTCCGTGTGCACAGCGCAGCACACATTTCCCATGTTCGTATGGACGGATCTGTCTACCCAGTGGCTCTGCTGGCGGCCGGGGCGACGATTGAAGCTTCCCGCCTGGCAATGAAGGGAGACCCGGCCTTTGCCCTCTGCCGTCCGCCGGGCCATCACGCCAGCCCCGATTCCTGCTGGGGTTTTTGTTATTTTAACAATGTGGCCGTTGCAGTAAGGGGACTGCTGGAGCGGGGGGATGTAAAAAAGGTTCTGATTGTGGACTATGATCTACACTATGGGGATGGAACGGCCAACACCTTTGTCAGAGATTCGGCCGTAACCTACCTGCACCCTGAAGGGCCGAACCGGGTGGCTTTGCTGAGCCATTTAAGGGGCTTTATTGAGGATGAACAAGCGGATATAGTAGCCGTTTCCGCCGGTTTTGACCGGCATATTCAAGACTGGGGCGGATTGCTGACCACGGAGGATTACGGTGAGATAGGGCAGATCCTGGGGGCCTTTGCCCGCCAACGCTGCAACGGACGGATCTTTGCCGCCCTGGAGGGGGGTTACAACGCCCGTTCCCTTGGAGAAGCCTTCGCTGCCTTTTGCACAGGGGTGGAAGAGGGCCTGGTCTCTAAATAACTGGAAAATTTTACAGGGGGGTCAGGCCCCTTTTGGGAGAAGCTGGCAAGCCAAAGGGCTTGCCGGTTCCTCCCAAAAGGGAGTCAGGGTTCAAGGGTGACCAGGCCTTCTTTTATCGCATATTCAATGAGCTGGTGACGTCGCTTAAGCTGTAACTTTTCCATAATGTGCTCTTTATGTTTCTCCACAGTTTTAACGCTAATAACCAGGATATCGGATGTTTCCTTATTGGTATATCCCAAACAGATATAATGGAGCACCTCTTTTTCACGTTCTGTTAAGAGCCCTCCTTTTTCCCTGCTGTTTTTGTCCTGTTCGGGCTTTTCATTAATTGCTTTGTTTACGAGTACTGTCATAAGAGAAGGAGCAATATTGATTTCACCTTCCATTACTGTGCGAATAGCAGAGGCAAGTTCTGTAGTTGCCGCTTCTTTTAAAACGTATCCAGACGCACCTGCTTTCAAAGCTTTCATAAGATATGGCTCATCATTATGCATTGTTAAAACGATAACTTTAATATTAGGATACTCTTGCTTAATTATTTTTGTCGCTTCCAATCCGTCCATATCTTTCAGAGTAACATCCATTAATATTAAATCTATAGCCTGACCTTTAAGCAGTTCCAGCGCTTCTTCGGCAGTTGCAGTTTCTGCAACTACCTTTACGTTTGTTTCTGTTTGCAGTAACATTTTTAGCCCTGATCTGAAAAGTGTGTGGTCGTCCACGATCATAATTTGAACAAGGTTTGACATTTGAGTCACCTCCCAATTTAATGAGTAATTGTATCTACTCAGATATAACTTGCACCGGGATTCAGGATACCTGTTCGAAACCGCAGTCTCAAACAAAAAGATTATAATGTTGCCTTTGCCAACCCGGCCACATTTTAAACTCGCTGCGCTCAGACAAGTAAAATGTGGAAACCCCGGTCCGGAAAAGTCTTTTGACCGAGCCTGAACGGTTACTCACAGGTAATCCTGAACCCCCTTTGTGATGTTTCCAGAGTACTGAGTTGTTACGGGTAATTTTCATCAATACTGATTTACGGGCTAGCCGGGGTCTGCCCCGACTTTCGGTGGGAGCAGGGGAATGGAAACGTGCAAGGTGGTTCCCTTGCCTGGGCTGGACTCTATCTTCAGTTTCCCCCCTGCCAGGGATATTCTTTCCTGCATGGAAACAAGACCCAAATTGGTTTTTAGTTCACTTTCTTCTTCAAGTTTTTCCAGATCAAAGCCCACACCATCATCCTCGATAGTGACCAGCAGTTTATCCCCCTGGCAATCCAATAGTATATCTACGTTTTTGGCACGGGCGTGCCGGGCGATGTTGGTTAGAGCTTCCTGGGTAACGCGATAGATGGAGACCTCTGTTTCCGGGGGAAACCGGTGGTGCTCCAGCCCTTCCATACGCAGGTTTATTTCCCAGTAATCACGGTACTTGTTGATATTAGATTCTATGGCCGCCTTTAACCCCAGGTCAATTAAAGGAGCGGGGGTTAGCTTCCAGGCCAGCAGGCGCACTTGTTCCAGGGATTTTAACAAGAGTTGGCGGAATTCTGCAGTTTTTTGTTTCAACTCATTTAAATTGGTGCAAGTCTCCAGAAAGTGCAGCGAAATCATGAGCGTGCTCAACATTTGCCCCGTTTCGTCGTGTAGCTCCCGTGAAATTCTGCGCCGCTCATCCTCCTGCGAGTGGATAATTCTTTGCATCAAGCGCTCCCGTGCTTCTTGTGCTTGTGCAAGTTGCTGTGTCATGGCGTTAAAATTATTAGCCAGGCTGCTTAACTCATCCCCGGACTTTACCGTAGCCCGTTGCGATAGGTCGCCCTGCGCCACGGCCTGCACTAAATTCATCAGGGAATTGAGTGGTTTTATAGTAGTAAGGGTGGTGATGAAATAGACAATAATGCTCATAATTACAAAAGTAATGGCTGAAATAAGTAAAAGTCGTTGTGTCGAGGCAGCCAGGGCCTCCTGCAGGCTGTAATCCACAAGTCCAACGCGGACTGTTTCCTCTGGATCCGGGCCGGGGAAAACAGGTGCGGCTGCGTCCCGAAGTACGCCTTCTTCGGTTTGAAATTTCCTAAGACTGTTTCCCGCGCCGCTGCCTTCATGTTCTATGGTTAAAAGATCCGGAGGAAAGTAATCCTTAAACGTATGGGCCAGGATGTTTCCGGTATCGTCTATAAAGAATACATAGATTACATCATCGTTGTTGTCCATGGTATTGTAGGCCAATTGGTGCAGCTTGAAAATATTGTTGGTAAGGATCGGTTCCATGCTGCGGGCAGCAACGTCACGCGTTAAGGAAATGGTTTTCTGGTCCAGCTGATCGTCCAGAGTGATACGCAGGATAGTATTCACGTAGAGCAAGGTAGACAATGTGAGCAGCATGGTTGCACCCAGAACAATGCCGATAACCTTGGCACGAATTCCCGGGGTGGGTATTTTCCGTCTCAAACGGGACAAAAAATTCACTTCGTTGCCTCCTGGAGTTCGTTAATAATATCCCGGATAATATCGTAATCTTCATCCTGTCCGGAAACGAACAGTTCCACTCCCATTTCGGCCAGGGCTTTTTGCCCTTCTGGATCCAAATGCATGAAGAGAAATGTATCTTTTATTTTCTGCCGAAGCTCAGGCTGAATTTTAGTGCTAATAACTAACGGGGGATTACCCACCGGCGGAGAAGACCCGATTATACGGATCTTTTCCCTAAGCTCCGAATTCTTCTCCATCAGGTTATCATAAATCAAGCTGTCCACTGCGGCGGCCTGAACCCATTTTTCTGCTACTGCAATGATGGAGCTGTCGTGGCTGTAACTGTAAATATAATCGGAAAAAAAGGTATCCGGGGTTTCCCCCACCTGAGCAAGACGATAAAGAACGTAAAGCTTGCCGGGAAAAGAAAGGGGGTCCGTAAAGATAAATTTTTCGCCCTTTAAGTCTTCCAGGCGGTAAACATTACTTTCCGCCGGGACGATGATATAGGAATGGTGCTCCGTTTGTCCTTTTATCTGCGGGACGCCCAAAAGTTCCATATCCCCGCTTTCTCTCAACTCTACGTAAGACCTGTTCCCAATGAGGGCGACGTCAACCTGCGTTTGTAAGATCAACTGGTTTATCTCTGCATAGGTGGAGCGAAAAACCAGTTCCACTGGTTGTTCCAGTTTTTCCGGCAGGTAAGCCGGCAGTTTGCGGTAATTTCCCCGAGTCATGGGTGGTGAAACTACCTGAGCGATAGCCATGCGAACAAAAGGCACTTCCGGATCGAAAGAAACGGGAACTTGGGGGCGGTACTGGGGAGTGGGTGCGGTGACCGCCCCTATGTCTTCCGGATGTTTTAAGCTTAATTCCGGGTAGGCGGGTTGACAACCTGCAACCGCACCGGCCAGGAGCAGCAGCGGGAGGAACCAATAAAGGCAGCGCTTGCTTTTCCCCATAAGCATAAAAGACTCCTCCTCTTTTTATCCGTTCCCCTTATTACGTCAGGGGGTAGAATCCCCATCTGAAGCTTCAATGGTCAGCTTTTGGCTGAACGATCCCTCTAACCCCATTAAAACTATAGTATTAGATAGGTATAACTTTATAATAAAATTAGGGTTTTGTCAACGGCGAATATTCTACTTATAACAAATATTTACAGGTAGGGGTGGGGAAATCACTAACAACGTGTGATTAATGCTTATACAAAATAATCGAAATTTTCCCTAATAGACACAAGCGCCAATAAACCTTAATATTTAAAGAAAAGAGGTGAGTTTAATGGCAGAGCTACAACCGCTGGATAAAGAAATAGGCAAAGGCCGGATTACAAAAGTATTGTATTGTGTGTTAGTTCTGGCAGTTTTAGGCGCATTTAGTGGTTTGGCTGTATCTTTTACAAATCGGGTAACTGCTCCTGTTATCGCTGCTAATGAGCATGCTGAACTGTTGGCGATGTTGGAGAGTGTGATGCCGGAAGCTGATGAATACAAACTCGTAACGTCGGAAAATGGCCTTGATATTTATTTCGGAGTTAAAAACCGTGAAGTTCTTGCGGCTGTAGTTCCGGGCGAGGGGAAAGGGTTTAATGGAGATTCAGTTAACACTCTAACCATTGTCGACCCTGATGGGAAAATTAATAAAGTGGTAGTTCAAAAACATAAAGAGACGCCTGGGTGGGGTGAAAAGATAGAAGAACCCCTTTTCCTGGCCCAGTTTGAAGGGATTTCCAAAAGCTTCACGATCGAAGAAGAACAGAAATTTGAAGATACCCTAATTGCAGGAGTTGATATTATCTCCGGGGCAACTATTTCATCACAGGCAGTACTAAAAGGAGTCGCCCAGGCAATGGACCTTTATGCATTTGCTTCTATTGATTAGTCCGTTTCAAATCTAAACATAATATTCAGGAGCCAGGAGTCAGCATAAAGGAAAAAACAATCTTCATGCTTTGGTAAATGGCTTCTGACTCCTGAATAGCTGATGCGGTGCGCTATTTTTTTTAAAGTTCCTTGTGAGAGTGATAACGTTCCCTTAATATTTAAAAATTCTGTTAATTTGGAAAATAGGTTGGGAGGTTAGACAGTATGA
>SKTJ01000274.1 GCA_007122565.1 Syntrophomonadaceae bacterium
GAGAAAAAGGTTATTTAGGTACAGACCTGGCATGCTGTCTCCTGGTGTTCATCCGTTCTCTCAGGGCTTCCATCATACTGTAGATGACGGGGATGACGATGAGGGTGAGCAGGGTGGAAAAGAGCAGGCCACCGATCACTACCGTGGCCATGGGAGTGCGCATCTCTGCCCCGCTGCCGAAACCGAGGCTTAAGGGGAACATGGCCAGTACGGTACTTAAGATTGTCATCAGGATCGGCCTCAGCCGCACGGGACCGGCTTTTAGAATGGCGCTTGTTGAATCCATACCTTTTTCGCGCAGCTTGTTGATATAGTCCACTAGCACAATACCGTTGTTTACCACGATCCCCGATAGCATGATGATGCCGATGAAAGCAGGGACGTTAAGGGAGCGGCCTGTTAAAACGAGGCTTAAAACCACCCCGGTAAAGGTCTGGGGCAGAGTAAACATAATGATTAAGGGGTGGGCCAGAGATTCAAACTGGGCTGCCATAATCATGTAAACGAGGACAATGGCCAAAAGAAGTGCCACAGCCAGGTCAGTGAATGATTCCTGCATTTGCAGGTAGTCCCCTTCATAATCCACGTAGTAGCCTTCAGGCAACTGCATGGATTCCATACTGCTTATAATATCCGCCATAACCTCGCCTTGGGTCCTGCCCACAAGGTGGGCCTCCACGCTGGCAGTGCGGGCCTGGTTTACCCGCTGAATGGATACGGGCCCTTCATCTTCCATAAATGTAGTGATCTCCTGCAACATCACACGGTAGCCGTAGGGAGAGTTAAGCGGTATGCCCCCCAGGGAAGATGCGGAGGCGGAGTACTTTTTCGGAAAAATTACCCGGGTATCAAGTTCTGTGCTGCCCGTTCTGTAGCGGGTAGCCACGATCCCCTGGCCGGCGGCTCTTAAGGTGTTTGCAACCTGGGGAAAGCTTAAGCCGTGGTCGGCAGCAACCTGTTTGTTTACAAAAGCTTGCAGCTCCGGCCGTCCATCCTGGAAGGATGTTTCCACCTCTCTGGTCCCGGGGACTGCTTCAATCAGAGAGGCCATCTGGTCTGTCAATCTTTCCAACTCGGCCAGGTCAGCGCCGCGCACCGCGATGCTAATGGGGGCACCTCCCATGCCTGGGGCTCCCATCATGCCTCCGGTTCGTACGGAAAACTCGGCACCGGCAATTTGCCTGAAGCGGATGCGCAGCTCTTCTGCAACTTCCTGGTCGCTGCGCTCTCTTTCTCCGTGGTCTGTCAAGGTTATTTCCATGCTGGCCCGGTGACTTGATCCTCCGGAGCCAAAATCCATTCCCATTCCGCCACCTCCCCCGATGGAGAGGTTGACAGAATCCACTTCAGGAAGCTGTTGGATCATTTCCTTGGCCCGTAGGGCAACGTCCCCTGTGCTGTCCAGATCCGCCCCCCGGGGCAGCTCCACCCGAACATTCACAATGCCCTCGTCCATCTCCGGCAAAAACTCCATCCCGACCAGGGGGATCAGGGCAAAAGAAGCGAGGAAGCTGATCACGAAGATTGCAAGGACAGTCTTACGTCTTTGCAGCGCTTTGCGCAGCAGTTTGCCATAATAGTTTTCCAGGCGTATATAGTATTTATTGAAGCCTTCCGTAAGGCGGTAAACAGGTCCTGGCTTTGCTCCGCTGTCCTCGCCTGGCTCCTCATCTTCTTTTTCTAATTGTTTAACGGCCACTTTTTGAAACAGCCGTGAGGATAGGAGGGGCACAACCGTTAAAGCAATGAGCAGGGAGGCCAGTAGAGCGAAGCTGACGGTAATGGCCAAATCTTTAAATATCTCCGAGGCAAATCCCTGTATAAAAACCACAGGCAAAAAGACAATGACGGTTGTCAGGGTGGCGGCAGTAATAGCTCCTGATACCTGAGTGGCACCAGAGCGGGATGCCTCTGCAAGTTTATATCCTTCCTGACGGAAGCGGAAGATGTTTTCCAGCACAACAATGGAATTGTCCACCATAATGCCGAGCCCCAGGGCCAGGCCTCCGAGGGAGATAATATTCAGGCTGATGCCGTAGAAGTACATGAGGGTAAAGGTGGCCATCAGGGAGATGGGTATGGCTATGGAAACCACCAGGGTGCTGCGGAAGTTTCTTAAAAACAAGAGCAGGATAAAAATAGCCAGGACTGCTCCCACAGCGCCTGTTCTAAAGACATCAACGATGGATTCAGTAATAAAATCTGCCTGGTCCATCACTTTATGCACATAGACACCTTCGGGCAGGGCTTTTTCAATACTGGCCATGGCATTCCAGATATTGCGGGAGACCTGCACTGTGTTTGCGTCAGCCTGTTTCTGGATCTGGATGCCGATACTGGTTTCGTTGTTAAAGAGGTTTATCTGCGTGGCCTCGGGGAAGGCCAACTCCACCTTGGCTACGTCTCTTAAGAGGATCGTTTCATTGGGGCTGGCAGTAAGAATGAGGTTGCGCATTTCTTCGAGGCTTAAGAATTCTCCAATGGCCCGCAGATGGCGCTGCTCCGAGCCGCCCCCCACCGTCCCGGCGGCAACATTATAGTTTTGCCGTCCCAGAGTGCCGGTGACCGTATCGAGAGAGATGTCATAATGGGCGAGGGCTTCCGGATCAAGCATTACCTCCACTTCCTGCTGGCGGCCACCGATAATGCTTACGGTGGCAACACCGCTGAGCCGTTCGAGGCGGGGTTCCACTATATCCTCAGCGAGGCGGCGCAGTTCCCAGTCTTCCCGGTTCCCGGACAGGGAAAGGTAAACAACGGGCATCATGGAAGGGTCTGCTTTTACCACCATGGGATCGCCTGCTCCGTCGGGCAGAAAGCCCCTGACTATATCAAGATTGTCCCGCAAATCCTGGACAGCATAATCCAGGGCTGTGCCCCAGCCAAATTCCAGTAAAATCAGGGACTGTCCCGGGGAAGAAGTTGAAGTGATGTTCTCCAGCCCCTGCACAGTGGCCAGGGCCCCTTCCAGGGGACGGGTCACCAGGGTCTCCACTTCCTGGGGTGCGGCCCCGTCGTAACTGGTGATCACGGCAGCGATGGGGAACTCAAAATCGGGGAAAAGATCGAGGGGCAGGCCTATAAAAGAGATGGTCCCTAACAGGACCACGATACAAACCACCATTAGAACCGTTACCGGACGTTTAAGGGAAATGGTAGGGAGGTTCATCTTATTTCACCACCCACAATTTCAACAAGCCGCCCGTCATGTAAAAACTGCTGTCCCGCCACAACAAGTTGTTCTCCTTCGGACAGTCCTTCCAATATTTCCACAGCTTCTTCATTGCTTATACCGGTTTCCACTATTCTTTCCCGGGCTATTCCATCTTCCACCACAAATACCCTGGACGTGTCGTTATCCTTCAAAATAGCGCCGGAAGGTACAGCAAGGACTTGTTCTACCCTTTCTGCCAGCACCCGCAATACAGCCTGTTGCCCGATGCGTACATGGGTGTCTGCCTCAAAATAGGCTTTGGCCGGGTATGATCTTGTGCCTTGCAGGGGCGAGAGGTCAATAACTTCCACGGTGCCCTCATACTGTCTCCCTGTCCCCGGCATTTCAATCAAGGCAGTTGTCCCTTCCTGTATTTCTGTCAGCAGTCTTTCTGTTAGATTCATCTCCACGTATGTTTTGCTAAAATCTACCAGGCTGACAAGGGGTGTGCCGGGATTTACTTCCTGACCGATCTTGGCAATGACAGAGGTAACTGTACCCTGAATGGGAGCTACCAAGAGGGATTTTTCAAAGTTAAGGCGGGTTGATGCCAGGGCTGCGCGGGCGCTTTCCAGCTGTGCTTCCAGCATGGCCAGTTCCCGTACCTGAGATTCCTTTTCCCTGGCCAAACTAGCCTGAGCGGTTTCGTAGGCCATCGTCACCACTGCATAGCGGGATTGAAGCTGCTCCAGCTCTTCCTGGGAAACGGCACCGATCTCATAGAGGGCTGTTACTCTTTCCAGACTTTTCTGTATATTTTCATATTCTAAAGCTGCTTCTGTAGCCCTGTTTTCTGCTTGTGTTAATTTTTGCGGCAGCCCGATGTTTTTCGATATGTAATAGTTTTGTTCCATCTGCTCCATCTCCGCTTCCGTGCGGCGCAGTTGGGCGTGCAGTTCTTCGTTATCCAGACGTAACAGGATTTCCCCCTTTTCCACCTGGGTACCCACAGTAACTTCTATTTCTTTCACCTTACCGCCCAGTTGGGAAGCAACGCTCACATTTCCGTCAGAGTCCACGGTTCCGCTTTGCTCCACATATCTTTCAATGGTTGTTCTTCCCACTTCCATTACTGAAACGGAAATAGTATCTTCGAGCGCGGCGTCAGATCCGTCAACGGGACTCCCGCAGCCCGCTGCAGCCAGTAATACCAGCAGCAGGGCAGCCACCCCCAATATTTTGCTATTCTTCAAGTTTTGCCTCCTCTGTCAAACCTGCCATCAGGCTGATCTATCAGTTCTAGCTTTAAAAAATACTAACACACAGGGGTACCCTTGTAAACAGGTTTATCCTCCCTGAAATTACTATGAAAACACAAGCAGAATATTACTTACATGCCATAATATGACGCAGCGAAAAATCCTGCCGGTAAAAAGGATTTAGATTGATAATTGCGAACTATATTTTATAGGTATGAAGCGGAGGAACTGTGATGAATAATGAATTTTATGTGGGCTGGGGAACGTTGGCGTTAATTAATGCCGGTCTGGCCCAAGGTAAAAACAGGTCCGGGTTAAACTGGTTTCTTTTGTCTTTGCTATTGGGGCCGCTTGCTACATTTATCCTTGTTATCTCGGATAAACATTAGGGAAGCAGAAGATATATTACTACAGCGCAGATTGGGAGGAGAAAGAATGAACGAAATGTGTGAAAAACTGTTTAATGATGCCGCCCCGTACTTGACCGTAAGATACAACCAGGAACATACGGAAATAGCTTTTGCGTTTGCCAAAGAACTTCAGGAAATCCTGGGTGGCAGAAAAGAAATCATTTTCCCGGCAATCATCTTACACGATGTTGGCTGGAGTGCCATAGCGGAAGAGCTGCACCTAAAGGCATTCGGCCCGAATTCAGACCCGGAACTTAATCGTATTCATGAAATTAAAGGGGCAAAAATTGCAGCCTTGATTCTGCTTGATATATCTTCTTTAAGCCAGGCAGACAAGGAAGAAATATGCCGTATCATTGAAAGCCACGATTCCGGTAAAAACCCGATTACTCTGGAAGAGAAAATTGTAAAAGACGCGGATAAGCTGTTCCGTTTCTCCCCAAGAGGATTTTCCATTGATGCGCAGCGCTTTAATGTGGATTCCAAGGAATACTGGAATAAGTTAAATGAGTTCAGGAAAGATTGGTTTTTTACAGAACCGGCAAAAACGATTGCGGAGAGGCAACTGGTTAAAGTTGAACAAGAAGTAATAGGAAATTGACCCTGCAAACGGAGGTAATCAAATAATTGATCTTCAAAGAGATGTCTGCTGATGAAGTAAGCCGGATTGCAGAGCTTTATCAGGACCTGGCAAATTATATCCGGGAAGAAACGGGGGACGACTATTTCGATTTTGATGCCGTCCCCGTAGCGGAAATAGAAAAGAGGCTTGCGTCGGGTCTGGCAGAAGATGCAAAACAGGTTTTCGTTGCCGTTGATGGTGGGGAAGTTGTCGGTTTTATTGCCGGAGAGGTAATCGATTGCTTTTTGCCTTTCTCCCGTGTGAACAAGACCGGCTATATTGGGGCGGCATACATAATCCCTTCCCACAGGAGGAAAGGTATAGCCGGCCATCTGGAAAAAATGATGCAGGATTTCTTTAAAGAACTGGGACTGAAGTACGCAGAGCTTAATGTCCTTTCCCTGAATTATGCTGGAAAGAGCAGTTGGGAAAGAATGGGTTATTCAACATTCAGGGAGCAAATGCGAAAAAAATTGGAATAAAAAACACTCCGAAACCTAGTACCGCTACCCTTCTTACCCTTAATCTCTTAATTATTACTTTCGCTCCAAGTAAGTTCAATGCATATTTCATTTTGCAGGCCAGAAAAGTCAGTGACAGCTCAGCAGTAACTATTTTCGGGACAGATCCCTTTTGGGATATAAAAAAGAGGGAAACAGCCATAAGCTGTTCCCCCCTGTTTTATCCCGGTTTACTCCTTAGCTTTTTGCAGTTAAGGTATGCTGCTAGCGCTTCGCCGCTTCCAGGGCCTGCTGGGCCGCTTCCACTGCTTTCTCAGAGGTGCCGGTAGCACCGGATACTAGGTCCACATTGGAGGTGTTGTTATCGACCATGGCTGCAGCCAGAGCCTCGTGGGCCGCCTGTAGGACGGAGCCGTCAAAAACACCTTCCTGGCCGTAATCTTCATAGTCTTTTAATGTGATACCATCTTCGGTTTCGGTGGCTTCTGCAAGATTAACTGCCACAATTTCATCGTCTTCGACGGTGACCAGGGCAATAACGAAGTTACCGCGCCCATCCTGATCGGAGACTGCAAAAAAGGTTCCGTCAAAGTAGGTATTGTCGGAGACCGGTTCAACCAGCGCTTTTTCCA
>SKTJ01000169.1 GCA_007122565.1 Syntrophomonadaceae bacterium
AAAAGGAATAAAAACAAACAGGAAGAAATTTGGAATGCCACTGGCGGTGATTGTTTCCATCGTCACAAATAAACCTGCCAGTTCCCCAACCAACGACTGGAAAACCATAATTCCCCCGATGCCCAGCATTAACAACGGGTTGGGGCCTCTGGTAAAAATATCCGGGAAATCCCCTTTCCGCCGGTCCCCCACCAATAAAGCGGAAACAACACCAATCAAAAGAGAAACAAGCAGCGGCACCCGGAAAATAATGAAAAGAATGAGGCTTAAGAATAGGGGCGCCCCGTTGAACAATAGCATTTTTAGATGACTTGTCCAGGACATGGATTCAGTTACCGTTTCTTCCCCTTCAGGCCCGCCCCGATCCTCCGTGCGGTGCAAATAAAGGTAATAGCCGGTTACAATATTAGCGATCCCCAGGGGGAATAAATATTTAATTATTTCTAAAATATCAATGCCTGTGATCCCAGCAAGGAGAATCAAAGCCGGGTTGAAAGGAGAAATATAAAATACGGCGTGACGGAAAATGTTATTGGCGGATGTTTTGACAATCGCTGAAAGGCGGAGCCGATCCCCCAGTGTATCCACGAGCGGCGCAGAAAAAATAGCGCCTCCCATTATGGGAAAAAGACCGATTAAGGCAGGGATAATAATTAATGCAACCTTGGCGCTACGCACAAATGCTACCAGTGATTTTGTAAAATTTTCCAGCAACCCAAGGTCTTTTAACAACCGGCTGAGCAGAGAAATAAGTCCCACAGCCAGGACAAGCTCAATTGTTGTCCGTTTGCTTAGAGCTTGTCCAAGGAGCGTAAAAACTGCTGCCGGGGGCTTCCCCATACTTACAATAAGAATTATTATTCCCACGACCATTGCCTGATATAGTGGAAATTTCTTATTTACGAGATATACGATCATTGCCATGGCAAACAGCAAAGCAAACAATTGTATCATAACGGTTTTTCCACCTTTTAGACGAGACAGCTTTTGAGGTATTGACGGGCATCACTCACCAGGTATAGGGAGCCGGCAATAAGCACAAGATCTTCATCTCCGGCCTGTTTGAGAGCCATGTCAACCGCTGCTGGAATTTCTTCGGAAATTTCACAGGGCAATTCGGGCATCATACCGGACACGATTTTTTGTAATACTTCGGGATTCGCAGCCCGGGGACTGTTGGGTTTTGTGATAATTAACCGGTCCGCCAGGGGCAATATTTCTGCAAGGATATTTTCCGCAGCCTTGTCCGAGAGAATGCCCAGAACCAGTATAAGCTTACCATATGCAAACGTTTGCCGCACCCCACGCCCCAACCCCTGAAATGCTTCCAGGTTGTGGGCCCCGTCAACAACAACCAAAGGTGAGCGGCGCAGCACTTCCAGACGACCAGGCCAGCGTGTTTTTTCCAGTCCGGCCCGCAATGTTGCTTCGGAAATGGAAAAACCATTATCACACAACAATTCCACAGCCGCTATGGCAAGGGCTACATTGTTGACCTGGTAATCGCCAAGCAACGGAATAAAGAGAGCATGGTATTCCCGGGAAAGACCGCGGTAGTGAAACACCTGCCCCCCAACGTCCTGAGTCTCGATTTGGGCATGAAAATGTTTCCCCAACTGATAAAGGGGAACCTGCTTTTCCTTGCAGACAGCTTCCAACACGGGCAAAGCCCCTCCCCCGGCCTCGGTGACAACGGGTGCCCCGTTCTTAATGATCCCCGCTTTTTCCCGGGCAATTTCCTCTACCGTATTCCCCAACACTTGGGTATGTTCCAGGCTGATCGTGGCAATTGCGGTAACAAGGGGCTGCACAACATTAGTGGCATCAAGGCGCCCCCCCAACCCCACTTCCAGGACCACAATATCAGGAGATTCCTCAGCAAAATAACAAAAAGCCAAAGCCGTGACAACTTCAAATTCCGTAGGTTGTCCCAGGACCGGATCAGCCGCAATTTTTTCCACCAGCGGTTTCACCTTTTTAACCAGTTCCACCAGACGCTCCCGGGGAATATCCCGGCCGTTGATTGCCATGCGATTAGTAAATTGTACCAGGTACGGAGAAGTATAAAGCCCCACCCGGTAGCCGGCCTCTTCCAGCATCGCCGCAACAAAAGCCGCAGTGGACCCTTTGCCGTTAGTACCCCCGATATGCAGGTACTTACAGGAACGGTGGGGATTTCCCAGTAAATCAAGCAACGCCTCAATACGTTCCAGCCCCTGGTTCATACCAAACCGGGCAATACTGTGAATCCAGTCCAGCGCTTCGTTATAATGCAATGCAATCATCCCTTCCTGCGGCAGGGCACGAAAAACTGCTCCCTGTGATATGGATTAATATTATAATTTGTGAAACGTTTACGCTGCTAATAAATTTCTGTTGTTATAACCTGCAGGGCAACAACGGGCGGCTGTAGGCAGCCGCCCCTACGAAAACAAATTTTAGAGACACCCCTATTTTAACAGCAGACTAAATCTAATGTGGCACGTTGTGGGCAGATGCCTGACGACCTTCTTTGGTCTTTGTAGGGCTCCTGTAGGGGCGGCTGCCCACAGCCGCCCGCGAAATGCAAAAACACTATAAAGCACAACAAATAAGCATCAGTTAAAATACTTGTCTTCCTGCCACCTTGCAGGATTGTCCATAATGTATTGCCTGGTGCTCTGTAATTCAATTCATCACGTATGATGTGTTCATAGTAATTACGTTGCCAAAGAGGCTGACCATATTTTTTAGATGTTAGCGTTTTAAAAGTATTAATAATTTTGGGTATCGTTATGGCTGTGGGAGCCATATGTCTTTCGTAGGGGCGGCTGCCCACAGCCGCCCGTCTTTGTCCACGGTTTTGCAATGATAATTCATCTTTTAATACTACAATAAAGTGGATATGATTTGGCATAATTACAAAACAATCTAATTTAACACTATCATAAACCTTGCCTATGTTTTGCAAATAATGTAAAACCATCCTTCCTGTTTGTGTTAATTGTGCAATACCACCGGCAGTTATGGGCAGGTTTCGTAGGGGCGGCTGCCCACAGCCGCCCGCAATCTCCTCAATATTAACAACCCCTACAAAAACTGCCCCTGCATTCTCGTTATTTTTTTCAACATCATAATCATACAAAATATTTTTCCTGTCTTTCACACAAATGGTTACAAAATAATACCCCGCCTGAGAATAATCATAATTCCTTAACCTCATTTGTTTTCTTTGAGGGTTATGTTCCTGCCCCATCTATTTATCCCCAATGCGGGCGGCTGTGGGCAGCCGCCCCTACGAAAATCTCATAAATCCGGAGACATTGTAAGGGCCTTGTAGGAATGCACGCGAGACATTGTGGGAGCCTTTTGTAGCCCGCGTTAGTCGGCGATTTCCCCGTCCCTAAGACCATTTCATCCCCCGCAGTTGCTCCATCTCTTTTAAACGCACTAGCAGTTTCTCCCTTTTTTGACTGCATTCTTCTTCTTTGCGCTTTTCTTTTTCCACTACTTCCGGCGGGGCTTTCTGTATAAATTGTTTGTTGTTCAGTTTAGCCAGAGCTTTCTTTTGGTCTGCTTCGATTTCACGCAGTTCCTTTTGCAGGCGGGTGCACTCCTGGTCCAGATCAATTACTCCCTGCAGGGGCAGATATACTTCAACCGCTCCGGCCAGGGCGCTCAGGGCTTGCCCTGGTTTTTCCCCTGCTTCGTCACGCAGGGTTATTTCACCGGCCCAGCTTAATTTTTCCATGAACGGCCGCTCTTCCTCCAGCACAGAGCGGAGACGTTGCGGTGCGCGCAGGATTACGGGAGAGTTTGTGCTTCGGGTCAGGCCAATTTCCTGCCGCAGGTTACGTACGGCATGGATCACTGCCATCACCATTTCCATCTCCCCGCGAGCATCTTCATCGACCAATTCTGCCGTAAAAGTGGGCCATGGCGCCACTACAAGGGCAGATTCGGTGCCGTTTCGTGGCAGATGTTGCCATATTTCCTCGGAAATAAACGGCATAAATGGATGCAGCAGTCGCAGTGTTCTTTCCAGAACATAAGCAAGCACGGCGCGGGTCCGCTCCCTCGCTTCTTCCACTTCGCCGTACAGTCCCAGTTTGCTTAGTTCAATATACCAGTCACAGAAATCGCCCCAGAGAAACTCATATACAGCACGGGCCGCCTCACCCAGTTCGTAGGCCTCAAGCAATTCTGTTGACCGGGCTACCACGGCATTATAACGATCCAGGATCCAGCGGTCGCGGCGCTCCAATCCGGACGGCAGCGTCGCCGCAGGCTTGTAATCCTCCAGATTCATGAGCACGAAGCGGGAGGCATTCCAAATCTTGTTGGAAAAGTTACGGCTCGCCTCCACACTTTCATGTCGGAAGCGCTGGTCACTGCCGGGGGCCTGCCCCGTGATCAGGGTAAAGCGCAGGGTGTCAGCACCAAATTGGTCAATGACCTCCAGGGGGTCCACGCCGTTGCCCAGGGATTTACTCATTTTGCGGCCCTGGGCGTCACGCACCAGGCCATGTACGGAAACATGGGAAAAGGGAATCTCTCCCATGAAATCAAGAGACATGAAAATCATGCGTGCCACCCAGAAAGTGATAATGTCATAGCCGGTCACCAGCACACTTGTGGGAAAATAGTGTTGTAAGTCAGGCGTCTGCTCCGGCCAGCCCAGCGTGGAAAAGGGCCAGAGGGCGGAGCTGAACCAGGTATCCAGCACATCAGGATCCTGCTCCAGTTTATCCCCGCCACAGGAGGGGCAGCTGGCAGGATTCTGACGGGCCACAATCATTTCGCCACACGGACAGTACCAGGCGGGAATGCGGTGCCCCCACCAGATCTGGCGCGAGATACACCAGTCCCGGATATTTTCCATCCAAAAAAGATAGGATTTGGTAAACCGTTCCGGCACAAATTTAATCTTTTCCTCCTTGACCGCCCGCACGGCCGGTTCAGCCAGCGGCGGCATACGCACAAACCACTGCAGGGAGAAAAACGGCTCAATTTCCGTGCCGCAACGCTGGCAGTGGCCCACAGAGTGGGTATAATCCTCAATATTTTGCAGATATCCATCTCTTTTTAAATCATCCAGCACCGCCTGCCGTGCCGCGTAACGGTCCAGCCCCGCGTAAGGGCCCATCTGTTCCGTCATCTTACCGTCATCACCGATAGCCACGATCACTTCCAGATCATGCCGTCTGCCAATCTCAAAATCGTTGGGATCATGGGCCGGCGTAATTTTCACCGCCCCCGAACCAAACGCCGGATCTACATATGTATCGGCGATAATTGGAATTTCCCGCTTCATCAGGGGCAGTAGCACTTTGCGTCCAATTAAATCCCGGTAACGATCATCTTCAGGATTTACGGCAACCGCCGTATCCCCAAGCATGGTTTCCGGCCGGGTGGTGGCCACAACAATGGACCCTTCCCAGCCAACCCCGGGATAGCGGATATGCGCCAACATGGAGGGCTTCTCCTCATGCTCAACCTCAATATCGGAAATAGCCGTATGGCAGCGGGTGCACCAATTAATCATATAATTGCCGCGGTAGATCAGATCCCGCTCGTAGAGGGAAACAAAAACCTCACGCACCGCCCGGGAACATCCTTCGTCCAGGGTAAAGCGTTCACGTGACCAGTCACAGGAAACACCGAGCTTGTACAATTGCTTCAGAATGCGGGTATGGTACTCCTCTTTCCAACTCCAGGACCGTTCCAGGAATTTTTCCCGGCCCAGATCATACCGGGATAATCCTTCCTCAGCCAGGTGCTCCTCCACTTTATTCTGAGTGGCAATCCCCGCATGATCCGACCCCGGCAGCCAGAGCGTATCAAATCCCTGCATGCGTCGCCAGCGTATAAGCACATCCTGGATCGTGTTGTTGAGGGCGTGACCCATATGCAGGGATCCGGTCACGTTGGGCGGGGGTATTACCATGGAATAAGTTTTTTGCCCTGCTTTCCGTTGTGCCCGGAAGTACTCGCCGTCCAGCCAGAATTGGTAAATACGGTCCTCCACTTTTTCCGGTTCATAAACTGATGGAAGATTAATACTCATTATCCATATCCCTTTCTAAAAGAGTCAAAAGTAGAATGTCGAATGTCGAAAGTCAAGAGTTTAATCCCCGCAGGGAGGGTGTCAACCGACTTTTTCAGTTAGTTTGTTCTCTCATTCTGACTACTGGCTCCTTACTCCTGACTACTTTTCCCTATTAGTTACACCCTATATTACATTTTTCCCCAAGCCAAGTCAACGTTTACATGACGGCTATTGTTAACCAGTTTAACAAATATGGTTGACATATTGGGGACAGTTTATTATGCTTAACTTTGAAAGGAGTATGGGAAGATGCGCGAGGAAATAATAAAAATGCTAAAAAAAGAAGGTACTGTGCCCCTCTCCGGAGAGGCCATCGCCCGGAAACTCGGCGTTAGCCGCACCACCGTTTGGAAAATTATGCGGGCACTTGAGGCGGATGGTTATACGATTGAGGGTAGCCCGCGCCGTGGTTACAGGATGCTCCAAATACCGGACCGGCTCTTTCCTTCTGAACTGGATGCAAAACTAAGCTCCCGTATCATTGCCCCCGTTCCGACGTATATCCATCATCATCACTGTGTTGATTCCACAAATAACGTACTCAAAAGCATGGCGGATCAGGGAGCGCCCGAGGGAACTGTAGTCGTAGCGGAAAAACAGGAAAAGGGTAGAGGCAGATTAGGCCGCAACTGGTCTTCACCGGCAGGCGGGGGGGTCTATCTTTCGCTCCTGCTTCGTCCCCCGATTCCGCCGCAACACGCCTCTCCCCTCACCCTGCTGGCCGCAGTGGCTGCCTGCATAGGCATCCGGGCCGTTCTCCCACAACTCTCCCCCGGAATCAAATGGCCTAACGACCTGCTCCTGGGAGGACGCAAGGTTTGCGGTATTCTCTGTGAGATCAAGGCAGAGATGGACTTGGTGCATTATCTCATTGCCGGAATCGGCATTAATGTTAATACAGGCCTGAAAGATTTACCGCATACCCTCCAATCAAGCGCCACCTCCCTTAAACTGGAAAACGGAGACAGGGCAGTATCGAGGGTTGCTGTGGCCGCGGCAATCCTGCAGCATTACGATGAGCTTTACTGTGAATATCTGGAGGCGGGAGCCGCTCCGGTGCTTGCCCGTTGGAGAGAATACAATGTTACCCTGGGACGAAGCGTAAAGATCCAGAATCAGTCCGGTTTATATGCAGGAATAGCCCGGGACCTGGACAGCAACGGTGCCCTGGTAGTTGAAGGGGATTCAGGGGAACTAAGGCCTTTTTCTGCGGGGGAAGTGGTGTTTGGAACGCAGTAGTCAGTAATCAGGAGTCAGTAGTCAGAATAAAACCGGTAAAAACATTCGAAGGGATGCCTATACAGAACTGCAAAATTAAACATTAAGGATTTATCTTTTGCCTACCAGCTACCTAACTATCAGCTATCTAACTGCTTACAGACAGGAGATTTTAAACATGGAATCTACACGCAATCTTATCTTAAGCGGCCTTTTTGCCGCTATCGTGGCACTGCTGGCCCAATTGTCTATTCCTCTGCCTTTTAGTCCTGTACCCCTTACAGGTCAGACATTCGGGGTTTTCCTGGCAGGTTCGATCCTGGGGGCACGCTGGAGCGCTCTTTCCTTTTTTGTTTATATTTTACTGGGGGCCGTGGGCCTTCCCGTTTTTCATAACTTTCAGGGGGGACTGCACATCGTGCTCGGACCCACGGGGGGATATCTGTGGGGTTTTATCCTCGGGGGCTACCTACTGGGCAAGATCGGACAACGGGGAGATTCATATATTAATATGGCTGCCGGCATGCTTATCTGCCTGATGGTCATCTACACAACTGGAGTAATGTGGCTTTCTTTTGTCAGCGGGCTGCCAATTTCCCAGGCGCTGCTGATCGGAGTCCTGCCTTTTATACCGCTGGATCTGATCAAGCTTGCAGCCGCCGCCGCGCTGGGCCTGCAGGTGAGGCGCCGCCTGAGAGGGGCAGGGCTCATACCTTCCGATAAAAATTAATGCCCACGCCCATTCTCTTCCCAGGCGAGCATCTCCCGTAAGTCAGCGGACTCGCCGTTATGCTTCAGTCGTTGATTCCTTTGGGCACCCTGAATGTTTCGCAATTGCATCCAGAATAGCCCCCCAAAGCATGTCTTTACCTTCACCGGAAGCAGCAGAAAAATAGAGTATCTCCGCTGGCGGTAGCTGCAGCGCAGTGGCAATAATCTGACGGTGTTTAGCTCTTTTTCCCCGCCCTACCTTATCCGCCTTGGTTGCCACAACGCGATAAGGCAGGGAATAATGACGTATCCACGCAGCCATCTGCAGGTCATCCTTCGAGGGCGCATGACGCAGGTCCACAAGTTGTAACAGCAGTGCATGTCCTTTTCTTTGTTCCAGATAAGTTTCCACAAGTTCACCCCAGGCGCGCTGCTGTTCCTGGGAAGCACGGGCATATCCGTAACCGGGCAGGTCAACTATAAAAAAACGCTCATCCACATTGTAAAAATGAACACCCCTTGTCTTCCCCGGTGTACCGCTCGTATAAGCAAGCTTGCGTCGGTTTACCAGCACATTGATTAGGGAAGACTTACCCACGTTGGAACGCCCAATCAGCGCGATCTCCGGGTAACTTAAAGGTGGTAGGTCCAGTTTATCCCTTACTGTATTGGATAACTCCACTTTTTTTGGTTTCATTTTTCTCTCCGGCTAGTAAGGCTTTAGGCAGTACCTGGTCCATGTGTTCCACCAGCACGAACTCCATACGGCGGCGCACATTCTGCGGTATTTCCGCCACATCTTTCTTGTTATCCTGCGGCATGATAATTGTTTTAATGCCGGCACGGTGTGCCGCCAGAATCTTCTCTTTTACCCCTCCCACCGGTAAGACCCGGCCCCGTAGGGTAATCTCACCGGTCATGGCTACAAAGTGATTAACGGGCGTACGGGTGAGGGCCGATATCATGGCCGTGGCCATGGCAACACCGGCGGAAGGGCCGTCTTTGGGAATAGCCCCTTCCGGCACATGGATATGCAGGTCATATTCCTCATAAAAGGTCTCGGAAATACCGAGGGGGCCCACACGGGAGCGAATATAACTGAGGGCTGCCTGGGCAGATTCCTGCATTACATCACCCAGCTTACCGGTGAGAATTAGCTTTCCTTTCCCTTTCATCAGGGTAACTTCAATGGCCAGCAAATCTCCGCCGGTCTCCGTCCAGGCCACCCCTGTCACCACGCCAACTTCGTTTTCTTTCTCCGCCAGCCCAAAACGAAAACGGGGCGGGCCGAGGTATTTATGTAAGTTGCTGCGTGTTACCGTGATACGGTAATCGCTTTTCTGCACCACTTCCCGCGCTGTCTTGCGGCAGATCACGGCCAGTTCCCGCTCCAGGTTACGCACTCCCGCCTCCCGTGTGTATTCACGCACGATATGACGCAGTGTTCCTTCAGAGACACGCAGATTCTTATCCGTAAGGCCGTTCTCTTCCAGTTGTTTGGGAATGAGATGGTGCTGTGCAATCTTCACCTTCTCCTCCTCAGTATATCCCGGCAGATAGATCGCTTCCATCCGGTCAAGCAGGGGCTGGGGAATATTGTAGCGGTTATTAGCCGTGGTAATGAACATAACCTGAGAAAGATCAAACGGAGTTTCAATATAATGATCGCTAAAGGAATTATTCTGCTCCGGGTCCAGCACTTCAAGTAGAGCCGAGGAGGGATCACCGCGAAAATCGGTGGCCATTTTATCCACTTCATCAAGGAGAAATACGGGGTTGCGCGATTTTGCCTGCCGGATTCCCTGGATGATACGTCCGGGGAGTGCTCCCACGTAAGTGCGCCGGTGACCGCGAATTTCCGCCTCATCACGCACTCCACCGAGGGAGATGCGCACGAATTTACGCTCTATCGCCCGGGCGATGGAGCGGGCCAGGGATGTCTTCCCTACCCCCGGCGGTCCTATAAGACAGAGGATCGGACCTTTTATCTTCTTCGTAAGACTGCGCACCGCTAAATATTCCACGATCCGTTCTTTAACTTTTTCCAGGCCGTAGTGGTCTTCATCCAGAATCCGCTCCACTTCACCGAGTTCAAGACGATCTTCTGTTTGAGTGGACCAGGGAAGTTCCAGCAGCCAGTCCAGGTATGTGCGAATAACCACCGCTTCTGCCGCCGCCGGGGGCATCTTTTCCAGCCGTTCCAACTCCTTAAGCGCCTTTTTTTCCGCATCTTCCGGAAGTTGAGCCTCAGCAATTTTCTCACGGAAATCATCCACTTCCGCCGCCCGTTCGTCCTCCTCTCCCAGTTCTTTATGTATGGCCTTGACCTGCTCCCGCAGGTAATATTCCTTTTGCGTTTTCTCCATCTGCTTGCGCACACGCAGACCGATTTTCTTCTCCAATTCCAGGATTTCCATCTCGCCGTTTAACAGTTCGGCCAGGACTTCAAGGCGGATTTTGGGGGAGAATGCCGCCAATATATCCTGTTTCTGCTCAACTTTAAGGGTAAGATGAGAGGCGATCACATCCGCCAGCCGGCCCGGTTCGGTTATGCTGGAGACATTGGCAAGCACATCCGCCGGAATTTTCTTACTTAACTTAATATAATTCTCAAACTGGTGCAACACATGACGCGTCAGTGCTTCTATCTCTGCATGGCGGTGTTCATCCTCTTCCACCCCATCCACCAGTGCCTTCAGATACGGTTCCATCTCCATAACCTTCTCAATCCGGGCGCGCCGTATTCCCTCCACCAGGATACGAAACGTGCCTCCCGGCAGTTTTAACATTTGCTTAATCGTAGCAACAGTGCCCACATCAAAAAGATCTCCGGCTTCAGGGTCATCCACCCCGGCCTCTTTCTGGGCAACCAGTAAAATTATGTTGTCCTGCAGCATTGCTTCATCCAGGGCCTTGATCGAACGTTCTCTTCCCACGTCAAGGTGCAGGACGAGATGGGGAAAAACAATCACACCGCGCAGGGGCAATACAGGTAGTTCCAAGTGCTCACCCATCGCTCATGCTCCCTCCTGTTTTTTGTTTTGTTTGTATTCTGTTTCTATCATATGCATCAGTATATGCATCGGTTTGCGGGCGGCTGTGGCAACCCTATTTTAGAGGTCGTACATCACAGTGTCAGTACTTCTGACTCCTGACTCCTGACTCCTGACTCCTGACTCCTGACTCCTGATTCCATTCTGACTACTGACTACTGACTACTGACTACTGATCATTATTCTGACTCCTGACTACTGAATCCGTAACATGATTTACTATATATCGCTCCTGGCGCTCATGTGTTACCACTTTCTGTCTTTCCTGCTCCAGCAGAGCATGGTGAAATACTTCCTGGACGTGGGATACGGGTATAATGCTGATCCCTTTTTCCCGCTCGTAGCTATGCTGCCAGTTATCCGCCGGAATTAATACCTTGTTGACCCCGGCCAGCCGCGCCGCTTCGATTTTTGCAGTTACACCCCCTACAGGGCAGACCATGCCGCGGATGGAGATTTCGCCCGTCACCGCAACAGTGTTATCAACGGGAATTCCCTTAAGCGCGGAATACACAGCCAGTGCCACCCCTGTTCCGGCAGAGGGTCCGTCAACCGGCATCCCCCCGGGGAAGTTGAGATGAATGTCATAATCACTCATGTTTTTGTGCAACAGGATGGAAAGGACTGTGAGCACATTCTCCACTGAACCGCGAGCAGTACTTTTCCTTTTAAGGGTTCGCCCCAAAGCACCAATTTCCTCTTCTTCCACAATACCGGTAATACTGAGACGGCCTTTTCCTTCCGCCATCGCAGAAACAGCAGCCTCAATCTCCAGCAGCGCCCCCCGCTGCGCCCCATAAACGGCCAATCCGTTGACCAGCCCAATTTGGGGAGTAGGGGGAATGCGCTTTTCCAGGCGGGGCACCAGGCGGCTGTTATTAACCACCCATTCCATTTCCTCGGCCTCCAGGGTTTCCCTTCCCTCGGACTGGGCCACCCCAGCGGCGATCTGCACCATGTTAACCCCTTCCCGGCCATTGTGAGCAAAAGTCCTCACTACTGCCAGAGCCTCGGGCTGCAAAGTAAACTGCACACGCCGCGCCGCATTGACAGCTATTCTTCCGATCTCCTCCGGCGAAAGATCACGGAAATAAATCTCCAGGCAACGGGAGCGGATCGCCGGTGAAATCTCTTCCGGTTGCCTGGTCGTCGCCCCAATCAGGCGAAAATCTGCAGGCAAACCGTTTTCAAAAATATCATGTATATGGCGGGGCACATTACGGTCCCCGCTATTATAATATGAACTCTCCAGAAAAACCTTCCGATCCTCCAGCACTTTGAGCAATTTATTCATCTGAACCGGGTGCAATTCCCCGATTTCGTCAAGAAAAAGGATACCGCCATGTGCTTTTGTCACCGCCCCTGGCTTGGGTTGAGGAATACCGGCCATTCCCAGTTGCCCGGCACCCTGGTAGATGGGATCGTGTACTGTTCCCATCAGCGGATCCGCAATTCCCCGTTCATCAAAACGCAGTGTGGTGGCATCCACCTCCACGAAACGAGCTTCCTGATTAAAAGGTGAGGATTCATTTTTTTTGGCTTCTTCCAACACCAGCCGCGCCGCGGCTGTCTTGCCCACACCTGGAGAACCGTAAAGCAGTACATGCTGGGGGTTCGGGCCACAGAGAGCGGCACGCATCGCCTTGATGGCGTTCTCTTGTCCAATAACCTCTGTGAAAGAACTGGGGCGAACCTTTTCGGCGAGGGGTTCGGTAAGGGAGAGGGACCGCATACGGTTCAGCTCTTCCATTTCCCGCGATGAATCCTTCTCCACCACCACTTTACTTCCCTTTTGATTGCGTAAAAGGTTCCAAAAATAGAATCCCACCACAACAGCAAAAAGTATCTGTACAACCCCAAGAACACCGAACCAGCCGTGCATTATATGCACTTCCTTTCCGGAAGCTAGCTTTCGCTTCTTTCTAGCTATTATTTCCGGAAATAGGCGCAAATAAACACCGCTTCAATATTTGTGCTTAATTAAAAAAAGGGTGACTCCGCGGAGCCACCCGGAAGTATTTAGGATGCGGATACTTCTTTTTTCTTTTTACCGGTGGTCACTAATTTCGGTTTTTCTTCCTTACGTACAACGCCGGTGGTAATAACACACTTTTCAATATCATCCCGTGAAGGTATCTCGTACATGATCTCCAATAGGATATCTTCCATTATACCGCGCAAGCCCCGGGCCCCGATCTTATGCCGCATCGCCTCTTCAGCCACGGCATCCAGGGAGCCGTCTTTAAATTCGAGTTGCACATTATCCAGCTCGAACATCTTCTGATACTGCTTCACAAGGGCATTAACCGGTTCCGTAAGGATACGCACGAGAGCTTCCTGATCCAGAGCATCAAGCACGGCAATAACCTGCAGACGGCCCACACATTCGGGAATCAGGCCAAATTTAATCAGGTCCTCCGGGCGTACCTTACGCAGCAGCTCACCGATCTGCATATCCATACGGGGCCGCACATCGGCACCAAAACCCATTCCCCCGGCACCAGTACGCTTAAGAATCAGCTTTTCCAAGCCATCAAAAGCGCCACCGCAGATAAATAGAATGTTCGTAGTATCAATCTGCATAAATTCCTGATGGGGGTGCTTACGCCCTCCCTGCGGCGGGACACTGGCCACCGTTCCTTCCAGAATCTTCAACAGTGCCTGTTGCACCCCTTCCCCCGATACATCCCGGGTAATGGAGGGGTTCTCACTTTTACGGGCAATCTTGTCAAACTCGTCGATATAAACAATCCCCTTCTCTGCCTTTTCCAGGTCAAAATCGGCGGCCTGGATAAGCTTAAGGAGAATATTTTCCACATCTTCACCCACATAGCCTGCCTCCGTGAGCGATGTGGCATCGGCGATGGCGAAGGGAACATTGAGCAGGCGCGCCATCGTTTGGGCCAAAAGGGTTTTACCCACTCCCGTAGGCCCAATGAGTAAAATATTACTCTTTTGCAACTCCACATCATCAGATTTCTGTGAGGCGTTTACCCGCTTGTAATGATTGTAGACTGCCACGGAAAGCACCCTCTTGGCATTTTCCTGGCCAATAACGTATTTGTTCAGTACGTCGTGAATCTCCACCGGCTTGGGAAGGTCGACCAGATTCAACTCCAGATCGTCATCCATTTCTTCTTCGATAATTTCGTTGCAAAGCTCGATACACTCGTCACAGATATAGACACCGGGACCAGCCACGAGTTTGCGTACCTGTTCCTGGCTTTTGCCACAGAAGGAACACTTGAGTTGCCCCTTCTCATCACTGAACTTGAACATGGTTATTTCACCTCTTTACTAATTCCTTTTTTTAAGAATGGTATCGATCAGCCCGTAATCCCTGGCCATCTCCGCCGACATGAAGTAATCCCGATCCGTGTCTTTGGCGATCTGTTCCACCGG
Source organism: Syntrophomonadaceae bacterium (assembly GCA_007122565.1). Taxonomy (GTDB): domain Bacteria; phylum Bacillota; class Dethiobacteria; order DTU022; family UBA8154; genus UBA8154. The sequence continues at coordinate 14,473 of SKTJ01000169.1, forward strand.
CTTACCGGAATGGTGTGCCAGGATATGATTCAAAGATTCCCTCATTTTCAGGATTTCCTTGGCATGAATTTCAATGTCAATAGCCTGACCCTGCGCCCCGCCCATGGGCTGGTGCATCATCACCCGCGAATTGGGGAGGGCAAAACGCTTTCCTTTTGCTCCGGCTGCGAGTAAAACCGCTCCCATACTGGCCGCAAGGCCGACACAGATGGTAGAAACATCGGGCTTGATATATTGCATAGTATCATAGATAGACAACCCGGAATAGATCATCCCCCCGGGCGAATTGATATAAATATTAATGTCTTTGTCCGGATCTTCTGATTCAAGAAAGAGCAATTGGGCATTAATCAGGTTGGCCACGTTATCATCAATTGCCGTTCCGATAAAAATAATGCGGTCTTTTAACAGACGTGAATATATATCATATGCTCTTTCCCCGCGACTTGTTTGCTCCACAACCATGGGAACCAGCTGCATAATTATCCTCTCCTTTTAGCTTATTCTTCTTTTATTTTTTTATCTTTCTTTTCTTCTTCTTTCACAGCACTGTCACCCCCGGCGGAAGGGGGGGTATCGTCCGCTGCTTCCTCTGTCTGAGCGTCCACTTGCGAAGCCTTCTCTGCCGCCTGCTCCTCAGTAATCTCAACAATATTGGCGTTGTCCACCAGTAAGTCCACCGCTTTACGGTAGCGGATCTCATGCTTGATCATATCGAGGCGCCCATCCATGGCAAATCTCTGCCGGGTCTCCTCAACCGAACCTTCTTCCACCTTAAATCTTTCCATCAACTCACGTACGCGCTCATCTATTTCCTCTTCCGTTGCCTCAAACCCTTCCGCCTTGATGATGGCATCAAGCATCAGGTTGGCCTTCGCCCGCTTTTGTGCTTCACCGCGCCGCTCCTCGATCAATTTCTCTTTACCGCCTTCAACCATTTGGGCATACTGATCCATGGATATCCCCTGCTGGCGCAGGTAGTATTCAAACTCTCCCAACAAATTCTCAATCTCCCGGTTCACCAGGGAAACGGGTACATCAACCGCACACCCTTCAGCCACCTGCTCGATCAGCCGGCTCTCCAGATCCACCTTCTGCCGGCGCTCCAAGTCTTCCGTTAGCCTCTTCAACACATCGGCCCGGAATTCCTCTACGGTGGACATTTCTTCTTGAAGTTCCTGGACAAAGCTATCATCCATGTCAGGCAGTTGCGGTCTTTTAATTTCTTTTATCTCTACATTGAATACCGCTTCTTTCCCTGCCAGTTCTTCGCGGTAGTAATCGGAGGGGAAAGTCACTTTAACATCCCGTTTTTCGCCCCGGGTTGCCCCCAGAAGCTGCTCCTCAAACCCTTCAATAAAGGTGTTGGAGCCGATCTGCAGGGAATAATTTTCCGCCTCTCCACCTTGGAAAGGTTCACCTTCAACGGTCCCCATAAAGTCAACCACTGCCAGATCCTTTTCCTGCAGTTCTCCCTCTTCCACAGCAACAAGACGGGCATGCTGCTCTCTTAAGGAATCAATATATTTATCCACATCTTCATTTGTAATTTCTTTTTTTACCTTTTCAATGGTAACACCTTTATACTCAGGAAGCTCGAATTCCGGTTTAACCTCCACGTTTACCTTGAGAATAAGCGGTTTATCCTTCTCCAGCTGCACCATTTCCACTTCCGGTTGGCTGATCGGTTCCTGTTTCGTCTCCTTGATCGCATCCCGGTACGCCGGATCCCCTAACATATCCAGCACTTCCTCGTTAAATACCTCGGGGCCGTAGCGGTTTTCGATAATCTTGCGCGGCGCCTTACCCTTGCGGAATCCCGGTATTACAAATTTACCGCGCATCTTGTAATAAGCCTTTTCCAAGGCTTGGTTCACTTCTTCCTTGGGCACTTCAATTTCCAATGAAATTTTATTGCTGTCTATTTTCTCCCACTTTACCACTTAATATTCTTACCTCCTTTAATCTGGAAAACCATTTAATCAGCCTTTTATTTATACCACTTTATCCTGTAAAGCTCAATATTAAAAACGGCATCGCTTAAAAAAAGACGCCGTCAAAGGCAAAAGGTTTTATAATAATACCCCCAAGCCGCCTGCCAGCCGCGTATTACTTACAGTTATTTTAGCATAATTATTTTCATTTGGAAAGTGAAAAGACAAATCCCCTGAAAATTCACCGTTTAACCATAAACACTGGGGGCATTTTTCGCTTATGCATGCTTTGCTGCTCCATTAAGCTGATCTTTTCCCCTATTGCCCCATCCACAGTGCCGCCCTTAAGATAATGATCCAGCGCGGCATAGGTGAAACCCATCTCCCTTTCATCCGTTTGCCCCTCCCAGAGCCCGCCGGATGGCTTTTTCCCAATAATCTGCTCCGGTATTTCCAGGTAACGAGCCAGCGCATAGACATCTTCTTTCAGTAAGTCACCGAGGGGTTCAAGATCAACCGCGCCATCGCCGTGTTTGGTAAAGTACCCGATCATGATCTCGCTTTTATTGCCCGTACCAATTACACGATAATGAAGAGAGGCTGCATAGTAATAGAGGGTACTCATACGCAGGCGCGGCTTAATATTGGCCCTGGCCAGAGTATTTTCCCCGTGTTCTGTCGCTCCGAGAGTCGTGATAAACTGATCATAGACAGGATCAAGCACCACGACGCGGGTGGGAAGCTGGAACCTTTCAGCCAGGAGCAGCGCATGTTCTTGATCTTCAGGCTGACTATGGCAGGGCATCACCAGTGCCAGGCATTGTGCGGCAAAAGTTTTTTGACAAAGAACCGCCACCACTGCAGAATCGAGGCCGCCGCTCAGGCCGAATACGCAGCCTTTACCCCCCGAGCCCGTAACCTCCTCCCTGAGCCAATGGCAAATTTCATTACATAGTTTTTCCATATTCATAACAAATCTTACCTCCTCCCATATTACAAAAGGGGTCTGGCCCCCCTGTAAATTTTACCAGATCTTGTCCCTTTTCCACTGCTTTTCCAGGGCTGTGATGAAACGCTGTTGAATCCGTGGATAGCGGGATTGGATGAATTCTGTAATTTCTCCCATCTCGTGCCGTTTCGTCTTTCCCGCCGCAGGGCATGGATTATGCAGCGGTGGCAGGTTTTCGAGGCGGCATAGGGATGCCAGTGTTTTTTCCGGAATACAGATCAAGGGCCGGATTAATTTTAAATCGCGCCGGTCCAGGTACGTGTAGGGTTTGAAGGTATCCAACCGGCCGGAATAAATCAGGTTAAGCAATAATGTCTCAACCGCATCATCCAGGTGATGCCCCAGGGCCACACCGTTGCAGCCCAATTTTTGTGCCGCACTGTGCAGCGCACCGCGCCGCATTTTGGCACACAGGGAGCATGGATTTTTCTCTTTTCTTGATTCAAAAACAATGGGGCCAATACGGGTCCGCTCCACATGCAGGGGAATTCCCAGACGGCTGCATAAAGCCTGCATCGGGGCCGTCTCCACACCCCAACCCATCTCCACAAAAATGGCGTGCAGGGAAAACAAAAAGGGAGTTTGATCCCTGACCAGGGAAAGGATGTACAGCAGAGCGTTGCTGTCTTTCCCGCCGGATATTCCGATGGCCAGTTTGTCCCCCGCTTCGATCATACCGTACCTGATCATCGTCTGTTTAACCGTGGACAGAAACAATCTGTTGTAGCGTCTGTTATATTCCCGTTTCAATACTCAAAATACACCTTCCAGCGTCCCGCTGATAATATACTTACCAGTAAGTATTTGTTAACTGTCATCACTATAGCACATTATTTAAGTCGGGGAAATAATAATCAAGAATGAGATTTAATCATACGAAGCAGGGAAAAGGGCATGTGTGGTTGAAAAGACACATATGCAAACTGTACCCCATGGGATGGGGAAACAAAACAGGGGGTGTGTTTTTTGGTGGATGATTCTAATTTGACGCCTGCACTGGGGGAGTTGAACGAAGAAAAAGTGCTGCACTTGGTTCTTCTGCTTAAGGAAAAGGGTGCAGTACCCCTTGATATTATCACACAGCTCCAGGCCGGTATGGAGATTGTGGGCAGAAAATTTGAGGAGCAGGAATTATACTTATCAGAGCTGATTTACTCTGCCAAAATCTTTAAAAAGGCAATAGATATTCTTGGAGATCTTGTAAAACCGGAAGAAGCCGCCCATTATGGCACCATCGTTATTGGAACAGCACATGAGGACATTCACGATATCGGTAAAGATCTGGTCGTAAACCTGATGTCATGTAATGGTTTCGAAGTTTATGATCTGGGAGTTGATGTTCCGGCAGCAACATTTATCGAGGCAATTAAAACATACAAAACGCAATTTTTAGGCATATCCTGCCTGCTGACCACTATTTTTCAAAACATGCACGCTACAATCGAGGAAATAGATAAGGCCGGCCTGCGCCAGGATGGCATGAAAATATTGATCGGCGGTGCTCCGGTAGATGAAAGGGTAAGGAAATTTGTGGGGGCTGATTATTACTGTGAAAGCGCTCAGTCCGCCGTAGATTTATGCAAAAGGCTTATTGGAGGTAATAAATGATGGCCGGGCATAAGATGACGGCGGCACAAAGAATAGAGGCAGCAATTACAATTACTGCGCCGGACAGAATCCCCATCTGTCCCCAGCTGGATTATATGACGGCCCGCATGGCAGGTAAGACATGTGCCGAATATGTATCCAGTATTGACACGGCTAACGAGTGTATGAAAATTGCCTACAAGGAATTGGGGGGATGGGACTGGCTCTATAACCCCACCGGTTCATATCTTTTTATCAAAACATTTTTTATGGATGTAAAGGTACCGGGGCTCGATTTACCGGAACACACAAGCCACCAGATTGTTGAACGGATCCTGTCTCAACCTGAAGATTACGACTATGTGATCAAGCATGGCTATAAGGCCTATAAAAAAATGATTATGGAACGGCTTGGCAAGCAAATTGACGTTGCATTATTGCCGGGCACCATGGAAAAAATCCGCACGCTTAATCAGGAATGGGAAAGCAGGGGAATCCCCATCCAGAAGGCGGGAACACATTTTATTCCGTTCGAAATTTTTTGCCTGCATCGCACATTTAACGAATTTGTAACAGATATGTACCGCACACCGGAGAAAATATTAGAGGCCAGCCATGCCATGCTCCCGGAAATACTTGATGAAATCAGGGGAACCTGCAAATTACTTGATAATAAGGCATTTTGGCTAGGTGTATGGCGAGCCAGTGCTTCTTTCATTTCACCTAAACAGTTTGAGAAGTTCGTCCATCCTTTTATTAAGGAAATTGTAATGACACTGATTGGGGAAGGGTTAAGGCCTATTTTTCATTTAGATGGAAACATGGCACCCATGCTGGAATATTTTACGGAATACCCCAAAGGAACCTGTATCATGGCCCTGGACGGCTATACTGATATGCGTAAAGCGAAGCAGGTAGTGGGCGATCGTATGTGCATTATGGGAGATGTTCCCCCAACCCTGCTCTGCCTTGGAACGGAGGCTGAAGTGGAGCGTTACTGTAGAGATCTTATTGATGATATGGGCCCGGGCGGCGGGTTTATTCTCGGTTCGGGGTGTACGGTTCCCGTAAATGCTAAAGTTGAAAATGTAAAAACAATGATCGATACGGGAAAAGCTTACGGACGATACTAGAAAAAGGTTGCCGCAGTGGAGCTCATAGTGTATCTTTAAAAGTAACTGCTCAGGTATAATTTGCAGCGGGGTTCAGGATACCTGTTCGAAACCGCAGTCTCAAGTTAAAGATACAGGG
>SKTJ01000228.1 GCA_007122565.1 Syntrophomonadaceae bacterium
TCAGTATCTACCTACTGGTGCGCCTGGAAAACAGGATGGAGACCCTGGCGGATCGGATCAAGGAGCTGGGCGATGGATCAAGCACATGATGTAAAGCGGGTCTTAAAGGCCCGCTGCAGAAAGGATCAGAACATGTCAGAACAAGAAATCAACAACATCCGGGTAGCGCCTAACTTCCTGCTGCTGGAATTTGAGTGTCAGGACGGATCACACCAGGTGGTACTGCACCGGGACCTCTTGGAGCGGTTGCAGGCGTTGCGCGATGCGCTAGGCCGACCAGTAATCATTAATTCCGGTTACCACCCGGCCCACAACGATGCGGTGGGCGGCAGCCCGACCAGCTACCACCTCAGGGGCATGGCTGCGGATATTCGTGTACCGGGTGTAAGCCCTCAGGCGCTGGCCGAAGCGGCTCGGCAGGCGGGGTTTCGTGGTATTATCACTTATGCTACTTATATCCACTTGGACGTGAGGCCTTAGGTGGCTGATTATATAACGCAATTGATACAGACTGTAACACAAAGGTCCTCCTGCCTGGAAATCGAAGCACTCAAAAATGCCATCAACAAAATATCATAACAACCCTAAAAACCCTTTTTTATTTGTGATTCGACCCCAAAAACTTAATGTTTTTGGCTATCAGTAACACACCAATGCCCGACTAAAGCTGAAACGGCGGCTGGGCATGCGTAAAAAATAAAGAAAATAAAAGGGGCTTGCCCCACTTTTCTTGCAGTAGCTGTAATATGATTTGAAATTGTATGCTATCACCTTTAAATGGTCCCAAATCCGGGTCCTCACCAGGCCCCTTACCGGCAAATCATCAATGCGGTACACCCTTCGCAGGACCGAGGGTACTCCTTCGACCCCGGCCCTGAAATCAGCTAACGCCTGGTGCCTGGCGGTGCCAAGCAGACTTCGGTAGCGATCCGCAATCATTTTTTTATCGGTAATGGTTACTGCGTTAAACCTTTTTTGTTCTTTGACAATACAGCTGTCCTTAAGCGGACACGATGCGCAATCTTCCTTGTTGAACTTGGCATTGTAGAGCTTTTTCCCCAGGTTACGCGAGGCTGATACCGGCGCAAATCCCCCGGGGCAGGCAACAATTAATTCGGTATCCGGATCAATGACAAACTTATCAGCGCCCAATTTACCTTCCGGCGCACGGCGCCCGTTTAATGCCGAGAAGCTTACCTCAATTCCTTTTTCCAAGGCTTTCTCCACCACCTCCCGGGAGTAGAAAGCGCCGTCGCTGACCATGGTTTCTACGCCTTTTAAGTCGGCGTCTAAAGTATTAAGGCTTAGTTCAGTGTCGCTGACGATGTTGGGCTGGCGCTCGGTATGGACGATCACGCTTAAACCTTTCTCATTGTCACGCGCTTCAACGATGTTCACCGTATAGCCGACAGAAGGCGTGTTACCTTTCCTGCGGTAGGTGGCATCCGGTTCCGAGGGGTTTTGCATATTGCTCCCAGACTGGTCTTTATCATCTTTCGGGCTGTGGCATTCGTCTGTCTGCTCTTCTATCAAGCGAGCAAGGTTTTTAAAGGCCTGACTGTCTTTAAGTGCATCCGGCACTTGCTTGTAGAGTGCTAAAGATTCTTTGAGCAGCTGGGCAGTTTTTTCCGGTATGTCTTCTTTTTTCAGACGGTAGATCTGTTCGGCTTTGTCTTTGTCTTGCAGGTAGTGCATGCAACTCTCAGGGATAATGTCAGGGGCTTTATCCTTTAGCACATGCACCATGTTCGCGTTCACGGTGTAGATCAACTCCAACCGGCCCATCCTCTTGCAGTTGGCACTGATCATCATCGAATCCTGCCGGGCAAGCTTTGTATCCATACCGGAGAGCTCGATTAAAACACCGGTTAGCCCAGAGACCTCTTCTCCTAAAAGGTCGCGGCCGTGTTTTTCACTGTAATCGTAGAGTCTGCTTCTAAAATTGCCTAACGTGTTGATGCAGATGCGCTCTTTGTCAAAATCGCTGATGCCTAATGCATACTGCACCCGGTAGTCGAAATACAAAGCGGCTATTGTATCTTCGTCGGTCCAGCCGTTTAGCTCCTTTAACATCAAAAGACCAACAACCACGTTCACCGGGGCATTGGGACGGCTGTAGTTTTCACTGTAAAGCACAGCGAAGCGGCTTTCGTCTATCTTGGTAAAGATTGAACGAAAAAAGTGCTCGGCCCAGCTGTTGTGCAGCGCATCACGCACATATTTCGGAAGGTGGTAGTAGGGCTCGATGAGACTGAACTGTTTTTCTGCCGGGTTTTTCTTGAACATGGCGCAGTTTCCTCCGTAATCTGGCATATTTGAGATATATTTCTATAGTTTAATTATACCAGAAAAACGCTGTATTTTAAAGCATTATTGCGATTTTCGCCGATAAATTAGTACTGTTACTGCTAAATTGTTATGATTAGTTGCAGTGTTACGGTTTTAGCTTGAATCGACCTTTTTGGGTTCGAATCATTTGTTAGTTGTGTGTTAGTTACCGGCCAATTTTAGGGCGATTTTTAACAAATTTCAGAATTTTCTACGAAATAAGCAAACCCCCGCAAACATCGACGTTTGCGGGGGTTCGTGTGGTGGGGATGCAGGGATTTGAACCCTGGACCTCTTGAATGTGAGTCAAGCGCTCTCCCCCTGAGCTACATCCCCATAGTGGTTAAATTGTAATTTTTATTATAAACGCCTAAAGAGTAGATGTCAAGGAATGGTTCAACCCGATACCCAGTGCATGGACAAAATTGTTAATTAGGTTGGTCGGCATCAGGGTTTGCATCCAGCACCTGCGTTATGGTCAGATCCAGTGTATCTGTAAGGTCTAACTCGTACGGTGAGGGATGGGGAGCCATCCCTTCTCCTGTACAGATGACACGCACCACGGGTCGTGTGGTATATCCCGGTGTGTTGGCAATAACCAGCCCACTGTCACCGTTGCTTAATAATACATTGGTACCCGCCGGGTAGGCTGCAATAAAAGAAAGGAAGGTGCGTACGAGTTCCAGATTAAAGTAGTCATCCCCCCAGGCGGAAAGCATTTCTACGGCCTGGTTCGGGTGATAAGCCTGGCGGTACGGACGGGTGGCAGTAAGAGCATCGTATACGTCGGCGATAGCGGTAATCTGGGCCATGGTATTTATATCGTCTCCCGCCAGGCCCTGCGGATAACCCTCTCCATTACGGCGTTCGTGATGCTGGTGGATTACGGCGCCGCTATCTTCTGTAAAAAGGGAGCTATGCTTAAACAGCTCAAGTCCAATAAGGGGGTGGGTTGTAACCAATGCAAATTCACTCTGTTCCAATGCTCCACTTTTTTGCAGTATCCCGGGAGGGATGACAATATAGCCAATATCATGCAGCAGGCTTCCGGCAGCCAATGTCTTCAATTGCGCAGTATTGTAACGCAACTTGGCTCCTGTAAGGGTGGCCAGAACGCAGACATTGACAGAATGGGCAAAAGCATAGCCTGCCGACGCACGGATATCCAGAAGATTAACCACCACATCCTGGTTTGACAGCAGTTCATCTACTATTTTAATTACTATATTTTTAATATTTTCATCCGCAAAGGTAAGGTAATTTTGGCTACTGCATTGACTGGCTCCCTCCATGATTTCTTTTACCAGGAGACGGGCTTCCTGCCGTGTCTCATCCGTAAGCATGTCTTCCACGGCAATATCATCAATACGGCCATCGTGTACATACAGAGAATCAATACCCAGTTGCCGAAAATAAACAGCATAGTGAGGTTTAACTCCTACTCCCGCGCTTAGCAAAACCTGTCCTTCCGGTCCATAAATGGTTTTAGCCAAAACCATGCCGCGCTGGATCTGCTGCAGGGAAATCCTCCGCATTTACTCCCTCCCCTTTCAGCATCTTACTAATTAAAGTAAGTGAACATGTTTTCCCTTACCTCATCCATTATTTTCAGTCTTTTAACCATATTAATTTCGAAACCCAGTGCATTTGCCAGCGGAGAAAGCATCTCCCATGCTTCCTCTCTTCTTACCATAACGGAAGAAGGGATAACCTTTAAGTCTTCAATCACATTTAAAAATTTTTCGCAAAATATTCCTGTCAACTCTTCGTGTTTGGCGAGGCTGTGTTTCAAAACCAACCCGCTTTTCCGGTCTACCCAGAGGCAGAGATAGGGAAAATAAGGACGCTGTCCTTTCCGTTCCTGCACCGGATAGGGAGCATAGAAAAAATCAACTTCGAGAATTGTTCCCCGCAGGGATGCAGCCTTTTTAATTCGCTTCAGACGCAACTCATCGACGATATAAGCAGGTTTCTCACCTGCATCAATAACTTGCGCTTGCGGCTTAATAAAACAATCTCTCCAAGTTATTTTTCTTCCTTTTTTCTCTGATGAACGGACAAAATACTGGTCAGCATTGGGAGGAATCAACAGCTCTGGATTATCCCTTACCCTTAAGGCCACTGCGCGGGCCTGCTGTAGAGCTTCGGTTAAAAAGCGTGCTTCTTCCTTGTTCAAAAACCAGGGAACATATCCGGGCATAAGGCTGCGGAATAAGGGCCATTCCTTGCGACCGCGAAATTTAAGGCCCAGTTTTTTGATTATCTCCCGATCTTTCTCCTGCAAATCTTCCCGGTCCTCAAAAGAAGCAATGAGGCAATTTTGCACCTGCATACTCTCTTCAAGCTCCAATTCTACCATCCCCGAATGTATCTTCGTTATTCCTTCCAAGCCCTCCGTTCCCCGGTAAACAGCCAGGGCAAAAACTTCGCCCATGCTGCCCAGGACTACACAGTAACCTATCTTCCCGCTGACCGGATCCTGTACGCCGAAAATATCCCGGTCGCCCATCCATTCCCAGCAGCTGGTTTTTTTAAATTGCACGGCCGCATCATATAGTTTTTCCCAGTACGTAAGCGTAGGGGTTGTCATGATATTCGCTCCATTATACTTAAAATTAAGCGTGATTATTTACTCACTCGTTTATTTCTTCAAATAATGAGTTATTCCTTCTGATTGGAGGAATTAAGCACAGCTTTATCGCTACAATTGATCAAATACCTGTAACAATACGGGTGTTTTATCATTAAACGGTAAAGATATGTGCAAATTAAAAGGCCTTGTGGTAAAATATTGCCAGTACAGCTTTTATATTTTATGAGGAGGAGCTTACAGTGAATCTGGAGCTGCGTAATTTAAAGGGAACAAAAGACTACCTGCCTGCAGAGCAGCAGTTGCGTAATCGGATTAAAAGCACGCTGGAGGGGGTATTCATCCGTTACGGTTGTCGCCCCCTGGAGACACCGATTCTGTGCCACCAAGAAGTTCTGGCCTCCAAGTATGCGGGCGGTGAGGAAATATTAAAAGAGGTTTACCGCCTCAAGGATCAGGGGGAGAGGGAACTGGGGTTGCGCTACGATCTTACCGTTCCTTTTGCCCGGGTAATCGGTATGAACCCAAATTTGCGCATGCCCTTTAAACGTTATGAAATTGGACGAGTTTACCGGGATGGCCCCATAAAAATGGGAAGACTGCGCGAATTCATGCAATGCGATGTGGATATTGCCGGTGTACGCTCCCCTGTTGCTGATGCGGAATTGATGGTCATGGCCTTGGATGCTTTCAGGGAGCTTGACCTTGAGGTTTATATTTCCTACAATAACCGCAAACTGCTAAGCGGCGTGCTTACCGCCCTGGGCGTCGGGGAAAAGCAAATGAACAGGGTAATTCTTTCCCTGGATAAATTGGAAAAAATCGGTGCCGACGGTGTGCAGGAAGAATTGGAAGGGGAAGGGATCGCCCCTTCCCTGATCGAAAGTATCTTCGCTGTCTTTCAGGAGGGAAATACAACGGCTTACTATGAGCGCCGTTTTCCCCATCCCCTGGTGACGGAAGGGGTGGCGGAGCTAAATGAACTGGACAGCTACCTCCATGCCCTGAAAGTGGAGGATAAGGTGCGTTTTAACCCTCTGCTGGCGCGGGGATTGGAAATCTACACGGGTACTGTGTACGAGGTTTTCCTCACGGACAGTAAAATAACAGGAAGTATCGCCAGCGGTGGGCGTTATGATCACATCATCGGAGCCTTTTTGGAAAGCGATGTGGAGTATCCGGCAACAGGTATCTCCTTTGGCCTGGATGTTATCTTTACCGCCATAGAGATGGAGGGTGAGGGGCTGGAGACTGCAGTAGCCGATTTTTTCCTTATCCCCCTCGGCACGGTGGCTCCATGCATGGAACTTGCTCACCGTTTACGTCAGGAGGGGCTGCGCGTGGAGATGGAAATGAGCGAGCGCCGCTTAAAACGCTCTCTTGATTATGCCAACAAGGAAGCAATCCCTTTCGTGCTCATCCTCGGCGAAGACGAACTGGCCCGGCGGGAGATCAATCTGCGCAACATGGCCGACGGAGAAGAAAAGAGCCTCCCATTGCAGGGGTTAGCCCATAAATTAAAAGAATTTACTCACAGGTAATCATGAGTTGTTACAAAAATGCAAACTACACTTGGAAATAGCTCCCGGGTTCTTCTGACAATATGA
>SKTJ01000235.1 GCA_007122565.1 Syntrophomonadaceae bacterium
ACAAAAGGAACCAGTGCCCGCCTAAGCGTTACCTCCCGTATACCTATTACTTCAGGGGGGTAGGGGGACGCTTCTCTGCTCCCCTCTGAAGCTTTACATTTATTCTGCGTGATGATACGATTAAAAAAAACTGACTCCAGGTCAGTTTTTTTCGCAAGAAGGAGGAATTTAATTTTACAATGGATCAACGGGATATGGAAAAATACTCATCTGCAGTTACGTTATCCGATATGGAGATATTTATATTTCCGGAGCTTTTGTACAGTTTGCTGTTGGCCAACATCATGTCACCCGTGATCTGGCAGTGGAGGGAAGATCCGTGGTTTGAAAAGATTGACCGCCTCACACCCTATCGCCGGATTCTGCGGCTCAAACAATTTATCATGGACAATTATGATTTCAATCTGGATCTGGAAACATGGGGGCTCACGACCAAAGAAACGGAGCTCTCCAGGTTCAAACAATTTATGGACGAAGTTAAAATTAGCAGCAGTAATGCCCTCTTTGGTTATGAAGGGGATCAGTATTATTTCAGTGTTGATATCAGAAAACATTTTGGGTTGGACAAATATAATTCCAAGATCATACCCTACTGGAAGACGGAAACGATCGAGGCCATGGAGGCCTTTAAACTTAAAAAGGGTTATCAAAAAGGGGCGGGAGAGTGTGTTTCCCTTTCAACCCTCTACGGGGCAGCCCTTTTTATTATTTGCGGCATACCCCTGGAAAAAATATACCTTATGGCGACGCCCCTCCATTCCCAGAACTTTGTGGATGTAAAGGAAGGAATACTGACCAATAACAGGAGAATCGTCACCAAGAATATGTGGTTTAACGGGACCGAGCTTACGGCGAAAGCACAAAGAGCGATGCGTAATGAGCAGGTAACGATCATCTCCCACAATTCAGGTTATCTGCACGTCGTTTACCCTGAGGCCACCATGGATCAAAAAGCATATGCATTATTTGCAAAAAAACTGAAGCGTTTTCTTGTTACGGAGCTTAATTCGGAGATATTATATAACTTTTTAAGACAGGAAAGCCATCTGCAAAAATGCTTTCAGATAGAGCATGTTTATAACGGCAGAAAACGCTACATTGGTGCGGAGAAGGCTTATGCCTACGAACACACAAGTTCTTTCCGCCTTAACGATTCCAGCAGGGATAACCTTTTTAACGAAATTGATGAATATGAGTTTTTTACCGAACCCCTGGCAGACCGCATTAGTCTCAACCATATTCATGATTATTTTAAAAACAACCGGGTCGACTTTGATGACAAGGGCAGTCTTGACCGGCTTGTGCATGAACTGGAGTGCAACCATATTAAGAAAAATGAAATCTTAAGGACTCTTTTTGAGTTTTGCCACTTAACGCCAAAGCTTCCTAATCCGGAGCGGAAGCATTTTACAGAAAGCCAGACGATTAAACTGACAAGCGATATGAGCCGGGAGGATATTATCGCTTACCTGGATTCCATCAGAGAGACAAACGTTACAGCAGACCTTGCTTTTTATGCCTACAGGGACTTTTCCAAGGCAAATTGGACACCTTTCATCAAGGCAGCCCTGGAAAGGAATCCCGTTTCCACTGCCGGCAGCGAAAACCTGTCCGAGACAGAGGTTATTGCCGTGCTTGAAAAAATGCCAAACCAGTCAATCTACGCCGGGCCAAGAGTGGCCCAACCGGATGAAGTATGGAACTTTGAACGGGGAGACGGCCTGGAGAAAGCCATTTGTTTGGCAAACATCCTGAAAAAGAGAAACAGAGAATTAAAGATTGATATTTTATTGGAAAAAAATTTTGTTTACATTAAATACGCAGGTAAAACCGTGCAATGGCCTTCCCATAAGGATTTAAGCGGGAATATAAAAATTGCCTAAACAAATTCTTTAATAAAGGTTACTACCCCAGGTATAATTTGCAGCGGGGTTTAGGATACCTGTTCGAAACCGCAGCCTCAAGTTAAAGATATAGGGGTTGCCTTTGCCGACCCGGCTCACATGCTTTGGCTCGCTGCGCTCAAACACGTAGCATGTGGAAACCCCGGTCCGGCAAACCCTTTTGATCGAGCCTGAACGGTTACTCACAGGTACTCCTGAACCCCTTTGAGTTATTTTCAAGAGTGCTGAGTTGTTACTAATAAAGATATAAAAAGGATATTTAAACGTTGGGTAGAAGAAAAAGGATGAAGGGGGTTGACCACCTAAAAGGGAGAGGGATAATTATTTATGGATACGGACTTTGGCTGCAAAGAATCAGAAGAAAAAATGTTTTCGCGGAATTATCAGAAGCACGGCTTTAACTTTAACCCCGTTGTTTCTTTTGCCAGCGCTGCATTTATCATCATCTTTTCACTGTATGCACTCTTAAACTTAGAGCATGCGAATAAGATGTTTGCCGTAATTAATGAAACTATTGTAACCAATTTCGATTGGGTTTTTATATTCGCCAGTAATTTCTTTGTGCTGGTTTGCCTTTACCTGGCCCTATCCAAATTGGGCACTGTGCGGATCGGTGGTGTGAATTGCAGGCCGGAGTTTTCCAACTTTGCCTGGTACTCCATGCTCATTTCAGCCGGGATGGGTATTGGGCTCATGTTTTGGGCCGTGGGCGAGCCTTTACATCACTTTGTTACCGCCCCGCCGATCTTTATTCATCCCGAAGCTGCTTATACGGCCATGGCAACAACGTTTTTCCACTGGGGGTTTCATGCCTGGGGTATCTACGCTTTAATGTCTTTAGGCCTGGCGTTTTTTGCTTTTAACAGGAATATGCCCCTGTCTTTGCGGTCCGTATTTTATCCCTTACTTAAAGAGAAGATCAATGGCCCGCTGGGCGATATTATAGACACATTTGCCGTGCTGTCTGTATTATTTGGTTTGGCAACTTCGCTGGGGTTGGGAATTCAGCAGATTAACAGCGGCCTTGATTACCTGCTGGGGATTGGCTTTAACGTTGGCATCCAGGTTATATTAATAGTACTGATAACTTTGGTTGCCATCATATCAGTCATATCCGGTATCCATAAAGGGGTAAAGTTTCTATCCACCCTCAATATGAAATTGGCGTTTTTGTTTATGCTTGCTGTTTTCCTGCTGGGGCCGACTGCCTATATCATCCGTTTGTTTGCCAATTCCCTCGGCCTTTATTTTGGTAACCTCATCGAACATGCCACTTATCTTGCCGTGACTGAAAAATCATGGCAGAGTGCCTGGACTATATTTTATCTGGCATGGTGGATCTCCTGGTCACCCTTTGTGGGGATGTTTATTGCCAGAATCTCCAAAGGAAGAACGGTCAGGGAACTTGTATTGGGAGTATTGTTTGTGCCGTCCATGTTATCATTTGTCTGGTTGTCCGTTTTCGGGGGAACGGCAATATATATAAACAACGAGGGTAACGGCTCTCTTTTTGCCGTAGTCCAGGAAAATTTGCCGGTGGCGTTATTTGAAATGATCAGCGCCTTGAACATGCCGGTTATGGCAGATTTACTGCGTATCCTATTATTTATCCTCGCCACAGCCCTGGTAATAAACTACTTCATTACTTCTTCCGACTCCGGCTCCTTGGTGGTGGATAAAATTACATCGGGTGGGCTTCTCAATGCACCGGTTAAGCAGCGCGTGTTCTGGGCCAGTATGGAGGGTCTGGTGGCTGCGGTCCTCCTTTTGATTGGTGGGGAACAGGCCCTGCAGGCCTTACAAACGGCGGTGATCAGCGCCGGCCTGCCGCTGGCAGTATTATTAACAGTAATGACCATTTCGTTAATTAAAGGTATTGAAGCGGCCCACACAAAACAAATGAAGCTCATGGATCATCAGAAATTCGAAAGGTTTCTCAATACCACAGACGAGAATAAAATTAAGATCGGCAGCATAAAAAAGGACATATAAGTGCAAGAAGTAAGAAGCAGGAAGCAAGAAGCAGGAGGGGCAGGAGGACATAAGGGAAAGGGCGAAAAGGGAGTGGAATGGGTCTTGTAGGGGCGGCTGCCCACAGCCGCCCGCTAAAGCTTAGCGCATCCGGAAATATGTTTTCGGACATTCTTCTTGCTCGAAAGGGTGACTTAAATGGCTGTTGATGACGTACTTCAGGAGATTATGCAGTATTACCTTTCCCAGGGGATGGCCAGACAGATGAGCTTCGGGCAACGTCCTGCTTTGTTGGTGATCGACTTTCAAAAAGGGCTTACTGATGCGAGTCGCCCTGCCGGTCGAAATTTTGATGCGGAGATAAACAATACACTGGTTTTACTGGAAAAGGCACGGGCAAAGGATATTCCCGTTTTCTTCTTTGTGATCGGTTATGATCAACCGGAGGTGGAAGGTGGTTTGTTGGTTAAAAAACTGCCCGTGTTGGCTGATTTTATTATTGGCAGCGATAATACGAAGCTTGATCCCAGGCTAAAGCCAGGTCCGCAGGAGCATGTAATGATAAAAAGATATTTTTCCTGTTTTTTCGGGACTCCCCTGGCTGCAATGCTGAATTTTCTCCAGGTAGACACCCTGTTAATTGCCGGCTGTATCACCAGCGGCTGTATAAGGGCTACGGCAACCGATGCACTACAGCACGGCTTTCTCCCCGTTATCGTAAGTGAATGTGTGGGAGACCGGGCACCTATTCCCCACAAGGTAAACCTTATGGATATGCAAGCTCGCTTTGGGGAAGTTGTTCCCCTGAAGCAGGTGTCGGAGTACCTTGATTCAATTTCACAAAAGTAGTTAGCGTCGAACCTGAAACCACTCTCTGTGAAGGCATCAAGACTCTGGAGCGTAACAACATCAGCGGCGTCCCGGTAATCGATGCCGGGGCAAGAGTTGTGGGTATCTGTCAGAAACCAGTGCATTGAAGATTTTATTCTGAAGATTAATGTGAAAAAGGTGATCTTTTTAACTAAAAATGAAAATAGAATTTCCTTTCCCATTGACCGAAGCTATGTTGAGGGCTATTGCTCCGGCAGTTGAATGAATCGTAATAAGGGAATTTTCACTCCATTTTTACTTGACAATGGTTTGTTGAACCATTTATAATGAACATATATTCAATATAACAAAGGAGGAAGGAAAAAAATGAAGCTTTGCATACCAACAATTGGAACTGAAGGGCTGGCAGCTGCTGTCTCTGAACATTTCGGAAGTGCCCCCTGTTTTACTATTTATGATACCGATTTAAATTCCGTAAATATCATAGAAAATAAGAATATTAATCACAGTCATGGGGCCTGTCAACCCTTAAGGGCTTTGTCCGGCCAGGATATCGACGCAGTTGTCTGCGGCGGCATGGGCGCCCGCGCTCTGATTAATTTAAACCAGGGAGGGATTAGGGCATACCTGGGTCAGAAAGGAACAGTACAGGAAATCGTTACTGCCTTTGCAGAGGGAAACTTACCTGAACTTACTCCCGCCAATGCCTGTAGCCAACACGGATGTCACGAGTAAAGATAAATAAAAAACAAGAAATTATACAAAAAAGCTGTCTGAATAAAAGGCAGCTTCTTTTGTTGTGGAAATAGGTCCACATGTCTTCGTTCCACAAAGAGGATGTTTTGCTTTGGGGATGTTAGATTTCCCGCAGTTGGGATATAATTGTATTATAGTAGATGATCTGTAATTGCCAAGGGACACTGCCGGAGGAAATATTTATATTATTTTTGTGGGCAGTGAGCCTGCATGGAAAGGTTTGGCCACAGGTTTATTCTTTGTCTTCTTTTCATTGGGCGTAGCACAATACCTCCGTTAAGCGGATTGGCTTTGGCAATCTCAGGCAGCTTTTTCTCCCTTTTTAACGGCGGCTGCAGTAGTGTTGTTCTTTATGTTAACTGTTACGAAAAAACAAAGATTGGCGATCAGTGCAAAACTGGAACTGATAAATAATAAAAAATCAGACTTAAAAAGGTTTCAGATTTGTGCTATGATCAGGATAATTGTACCAGTATTTCTAATAAATGCTCAGCAAGCAATGAGAAGTTATAACGGGAGAACCAAAATCTGTCTTTAAACGTTATACAGATGTAGGGGTATTTGCCTGCGCCGTCTGACTACGAAAATTTAAATGACTGATATAAAACTTACATGTCTGGAGTAGAAATGTCTGTAGAGGAAATGATCAGTGGGATTCTGGACAATCAGGCTCTTAAAAAGCAGGTTTCGACTTGTATCGTAAAACCGGACACACAACCCCAATATGGGGAACTGGACAAACCACTTCCCCTTAGCCTGCAGCACTACCTGGACCGTAATCAAATCCGTCTTTACACGCACCAGACTGATGTGATTGAGAAGGTGCGTGGCGGCTTAAATGTGGCCCTGGTAACGGCAACGGCCTCGGGGAAGAGCTTGGCTTTTACCCTGCCGGTGTTTGAGAAATTATCTACAGAGTGCGGCGCTACGGCACTGTTTCTCTACCCTATGAAAGCCCTCTCCTACGACCAACTACAGGAAATTAAAGAGTTGGAAGAGGGTACGGGAATTAATTTTAATGCAGCTGTTTATGACGGGGATACACCAAAAAAAGA
>SKTJ01000266.1 GCA_007122565.1 Syntrophomonadaceae bacterium
AGGAAGAAAGGAGAGATCTTGTGCAAGGCAGAAAAGACCCGGAATTATCCATAAAACGGTTACCTGTTTATTTAAGAGTATTGGATAATTTAATTGGAAAAGATGTCGATCTGGTCAATTCAGAAAGCTTAAGCAAAGAAACGGGTTTTACTGCTGAACTGATTCGAAAAGACCTTTCCTATTTTGGTGCTTTTGGCGCCCGCGGCAGGGGTTACTACACCGAAACATTAAGAAGGAGTATTTTGAAAGTAACCGGTTTGGATAAACCAACTAATGTTATTGTTGTTGGGACCGGACACTTGGGTATTGCCCTGGCCCGTTATAATATAACAAAAAACCCTTATACAAAAGTGGTTGCTGCTTTTGATACAGATCCGGCAGTAATTGGAGATAAAATTATGCATATTGAAATTATGCATGTCTCTCAAATGAAGGAGCTGGTAAGCAAGCATGCGGTTGATGTTGCTATCTTAACAGTTCCTGAAGAACATGCTCAACTGGCTTTAAATAACATTGTAGAGAGTGGTGTAAAAGTAATCTCTAATTTTGTGCCGGTAAAATTAGATATACCAGAGGGCATTCATGTTAACAATACGGATCTGAGTATTGAATTACAGACTCTTAAATATTATACCTTTTAATTTTATTGGTTCGCTGATGCTTCTTTCGGTGTTATGCTTCAGCAGCTGAGAAAATAATATCCGTGAGCTAATGATAAAGCAACCGGCACCGATGGCCATAAACGGTCCTGTTCCGGTTGCCTCGCTTTTCCGTGGCTAAAACAAAGTTTATTAGTAATTTCCCCATCCTTATAAATGTTCCATCAGTAAAATTTCCAGCGTTGACAAAGGCCTTGTTATATTATAAAGTAATACCTACTTATACTATTATATTAGTAGGGTTATGCAAATTTATTACACCTTTAATGACCTTAATTTGCAAAGAGGTGCTATGAGATGAAAGCCAAGGTTAAAACGTTTCCTCAGGGTGCACATATATATGAGCTTAAGGGTGATACGGCTGCAAAGAACATCGTGGATACATCACCCCCGGAAGAAGTTGTGATTCCCTTACAGCAGCATATCGGTGCTCCCTGTAAACCCTTAATTGAAAAGGGAGATCACGTTAAAATTGGTCAAAAAATCGGAGCCAGTGACAGCTTTGTTTCGGCACCTGTGCATGCCAGTATCTCCGGTCAGGTAACTGCTATCGAGCCCAGAAAAACTTCACTGGGTCGCAAGGTATTATCTGTTGTAATTAAAGCCAATGGTCAGCAAGAGTTTGCCGGTGAACTGAGAGGATTTCGCGATGAGCTACCGGATGGCGAGCAAATTATAAGCTTGATTCGCGAAGCGGGAATTGTGGGAATGGGGGGTGCCGCTTTCCCCACCCATGTTAAGCTCTCTCCTCCGGAAGGGAAGGAAATAGATAGGGTTATTGTCAACGGGTGTGAATGTGAACCCTATCTGACCGGCGATCACAGGCTAATGCTTGAAAATTCTGAGGATATCATATTCGGTTTAATCGCTATTATGAAGGCGTTAGGTGTGAAAAAAGGTTTTATCGGTATTGAGGAAAATAAAATGGATGCCATAATTTCTATGAAGGACGCATCTTCCCCTAATCAAAATATAGAGGTTATACCTTTAAAAACCAAGTATCCCCAGGGAGCGGAGAAGATGCTAATCAAGGCTATCGTTAACCGGGAGGTTCCTTCCGGCGGCCTGCCCCTGGACGTGGGAGTAGTAGTGATCAATACAGGAACTGCGAAGGCTGTAACTGATGCGATCAGCAATGGCATACCCCTTGTTGAGCGGATCGTTACTGTTACCGGGAGCAATATCAAAAACCCCGGGAATTTAAGAGTCAGGATCGGTACGTCTTTCCGGCATCTTATCGCAGAGTGTGGAGGCCTGAACGAAGAATCAGGCAAGATTATTATGGGTGGCCCCATGATGGGTAAGACCCAGCACACCCTTGATATCCCCGTAATGAAAGGGACATCGGGTATAGTGCTTCTAACAGGCGATGAAGCTGCTGCAGCTGAGCCCGGACCCTGCATACGATGCGCCCGTTGCGTGGACGTTTGTCCTGTAAACCTTGTTCCCATAGGGCTGGCTAACTGCTCGGAACATGAAAAATTCGGGGATCTGGAAAGCCTACATGTCCTTGACTGTATTGAATGTGGTTCCTGTTCCTACATTTGTCCGGCGAAAAGGCCGTTGTTACACTGGATCCGTTTGGGGAAAGCAAAAATTGCTGCTATGCGGGCTGCAGCTCGAAATAGTACATCTAGTAAATGATGGGGGGAAAAACGGCTGTGGATACTATTGTTTCTTCTTCGCCGCACCTGCAGTCTAAAGAAACTATATCCGGTATCATGTACACCGTTTTAATCGCTTTAATTCCCGCAGTGCTCGTTTCTATCTACCTTTTTGGCATGAAGTCCTTATATCTCATGCTTGCTTGTAGTATCTTTGCCGTTGCCACGGAAGGCGCCGTGCAAAAGTTACGTCAAAAAGAGGTTACCATTAATGATGGAAGTGCACTCATAACAGGCTTGCTTTTAGCCTTAACACTGCCACCTGATTTTCCAATGATCCTGGCTATCCTGGGGAGTGTTATTGCTATTGCTATTGGAAAACAAGCATATGGAGGCCTGGGCCATAACCCTTTTAACCCGGCCCTGGTGGGGCGGGCTTTTCTGGTTATATCTTTCCCGGTGGAGATGACGACATGGACCAAATGGGTTGGGCCTGTTGGTGCCGCAATTGATACCCAAACCGGTGCAACACCGCTGAACTGGATGAAAACGGAGGGCATCATGACCGATTATAGTGCCCTGTTTTGGGGGAATATCAGCGGTTCGCTGGGAGAAGTTTCTGCGTTTGCGATCCTCCTCGGCGGCCTTTACCTGTTGTACAAAGGTTATATCGACTGGAGAATTCCGCTGAGCGTATTGGGCTCCGTAGCGCTGCTCGCCTTTTTAGTTGGGGAAGACCCCCTCTTTCACCTGCTGGCCGGGGGCTTGATGTTAGGCGCTTTCTTTATGGCCACCGATATGGTTACTTCCCCCATCACTAAACTGGGCCGCTGGATTTTTGGATTGACTATCGGCTTTTTGGTCTGGCTTTTCCGTATTTATGGTGGCTATCCGGAAGGGGTAATGTTTGCTATTCTCCTGGTGAATATGGCAGTTCCTTTAATTGATCGCTATACTGCTCCACGTATCCTTGGGGAGGTGAAAGCCCGTGGTTGAAAAAGAAGGTATTGAAAGCAGGCTCATCTTTGTCCTAGTCCTGATTATGATCGTATCCGGTGTTTCCCTGGCCGGGTTATACCAGTGGACTATTCCCCATATTGAGGCCCATGAAGCGCTGGCCCGGGAACGGGCCATCTTCAGTGTCCTTCCCCTGGCCGCCGCCTATGAAGTAATAGAAACGGATGAACTCCTTGTTTACCGGGGGTTGGATGAGGCACAAAATCAGGTTGGTTATGCCATGGAGACGCGGGGTGGGGGCTTTCAGGGAATGATTACCCTCATGGTTGGCCTTGACCCTGAAGCGGAGAAACTGACGGGAATTGAAGTGCTTACCATGTTTGAAACTCCCGGCCTGGGAGCCAGGATAGATGAAGATAACTTTAAGGAACAGTTTACAGATAAGCAGTTTGGGGACCCCTTTAAGGCGGGTAAAGATATTGATACCATTTCCGGGGCGACTCTTTCTGTCCAGGCTGTAGGTACCATCGTCAGCGCTGCGATCACGCAGTTCGAGGCGTTAAAACTAGATTCTCCGGGGGGTGAGTAATAAGCATGGTCAGGATGTGGACTGATTTGTTGCGCGGTTTGTGGGGAGAGCATCCTATCTTTCGCTTGGTGCTGGGTATGTGTCCTGCCCTCGCTGTAACCAATACGGCAATAAACGGCATGACCATGGGGTTGGCTACCACCTTTGTTCTGGTTACCTCAGGGACAATTATTTCTCTGTTAAAGCACTTTATTCCACAAAGAGTAAGGATCCCATCGTATATTGTAATTATTGCCACCTTTGTTACTGCCGCCGATTATACTTTAAATGCGTTCTGGCATGACATTCATGGCGTGCTGGGACTCTTTGTGCCCTTAATAATAGTAAACTGCCTGATCCTGGGCCGGGCGGAAGCGTTTTCGTCCAAAAATACTGTGAAGCGGACCATCTTTGATTCCCTGGGTTACGGAATCGGCTTTACGTGGGGTTTGGTCCTGCTGGGTGTAATTCGGGAAGTTCTCGGTTTTGGCTCCATATTCGGCATGCAGGTTATGCCCGATACTTTTTATAACTGGACCATCATGGTTCTTCCTTCCGGGGCTTTTTTAACCCTGGGTGTTTTGTTAGGCTTATATAATATGCTCATACAAAGGGCAGAAAGTAAAAATAAGGTATTGCATACGGTAAAAACTGCTTCTGAAGGTGCTTTTACAGATGAGTCAGTATATTAGTAGTCAGTAGTCAGGCCCTTAATTCTTAAGTTCTGCACAAAATTGGCAAGATATTTTCAGTGGAACGGCACGGGGGCCGTTCCCTACAAGATGCAGAGCATTGATTTTCCTACCTGCTACCTGCTATCTGCTAACTACTGAGCTCATGAAATAGGATTTGTATTCGACTTTGTACTGGAGGTTTTTTGGGATGATAGAGTTATTCTTGATATTTATCGGTGCAGCCCTGGTTAATAACTTCATCCTCGCAAGGTTTCTTGGTATCTGCCCGTTTATCGGTGTTTCCAGGCAAATTGATACGTCATTGGGCCTGGGTATTGCCACTACTTTTGTGATGACTCTTTCAGGGATACTGGCCTGGTTTATGCAGGAGTTCATCCTTGTTCCTTTCAACCTGCCGTTTATGCAGTACGTCTTTTTTATCCTGGCTATTTCCTCGATTGTGCAGTTTGTAGAGATGGCTTTAAGAAAGATGTTTCCCACGCTGTATGAGGCATTGGGTATATTTTTGCCGTTAATAACTACCAACTGTGCTATCCTCGGTTTGGCCCTGTTAATACCACTGAATGAGTACGGCTTGATTCAGAGTGTTTTCTTTGGCTTTGGCGCCGGGGTCGGCTTTACCCTGGCCATTGTATTGATGGCAGGGATCAGGGAGCGACTGCTGTTTGCTGATGTTCCCAAACCGCTGCAGGGGGCTTCCATAACCCTGATTACTGCCGGGGTGATGGCTATGGCTTTTTCCGGTTTTCTTGGACTAATATAAGTTTGATCGGTTTTAGGGGGAGAAATAATTGAACAATATAATTTTTGCCACTTTAATAAGCGTTGTGTTTTTGGGAGCTTTTTTCGGTATAGGGTTGGCTCTTGCAGCGAGAAAGTTTAAAGTTGCAGTTGACCCAAGGGTGGAAGGGATAGAAAATGTACTGCCCGGAGTTAACTGCGGGGCCTGTGGTTTTACCGGTTGTAAAAAGTTTGCCCAGGCAATTGCACTTGGTCAGACCGAAGTGGACGGGTGCACGGTGGGTGGAAGTGAAACTGCAGATAAAGTTGCAGCTATTATGGGCGTTGACAGTAATTCTGAAAAAACAGTCAGGCAGATTGCCTTAGTCCGTTGTCAGGGAGATAGGAACAGAGCACGAAACCTTTCAGAATACCGGGGTATCTCCTCCTGTGCCGGGGCGGAGCTTGTAGAAGGAGGATCCAAAGGCTGTGCTTACGGCTGTCTGGGCCTGGGCGACTGCGTGAGGGCCTGCCCCTTTAATGCTATCGAGATAAACAGTGCTGATCTGCCGGTTGTGGATGAACGGCTCTGCACTGGTTGTAAAAAATGCGTTGCTGCCTGTCCGCGCAGGATAATATCTATGATCGAAGATTCCAGCAAAGCCCATGTCCTTTGTATGTCTGAAGCTAAAGGCGCAGAAGTTCGTAAAGTATGTGAGGTTGGCTGTATTAGTTGTAAACGTTGTGTAAAAGTTTGTCCCGCTGATGCTATACGCATTGAAAAATATCTTGCCATAATTGATTACGACAAGTGTAGAAATTGCGGTTTATGTATTAAGGAATGTCCAAATGATGTTATAGTCAGGAAACAAGAAGAAGCAAGAGGCAGGATACAAGAGGTTAAGAAGTGTTTTGACTCCCCCATACGTGGAGCCTCCTTATAATTTAATTGGTCAGGAGTCGGGTGTTTTTTGCCGAAAAGATGTGCTTTTGCTTGGGGTTTCAGACATAATTAAGTTAAGGCTTCATACTCATAAAACACTCCTTTCTGGTGGCTGCTTCGGCAGCCCGTTAACCTTGCTGGCAAGCTCAAACTGGGGCAGCTTCCGTTCTTCCCGTAATTGTTTAAGGGTTTTCATTTTTTCCAACTCCTCTCATTGATAATTTTAAATACTCCGTTACACTGTGATAGCTTTTTCAGCATAGTTTTGTGTGTCAATATGTCTACCTAACAACCTGGACACCGCTCCAGTAGGTTCCCCTGGGTATCAT
>SKTJ01000076.1 GCA_007122565.1 Syntrophomonadaceae bacterium
ACAGGTTCGTCCGCCCCTACCGGGATAGACCTGCTTTTCCAACGTTCCAACACCTAACAGGGAATATACTTTTTTGGCAATAGACTCCTGACTTCTCAAATACATTATATCTTTTTCCAGTATACCTGCTCCAAATAAAAAATGCCCGCAGGCAGCGGGCGTTTTTTTATAAACATATTGTTTTCCAGACTAGCGCTTGGAAAACTGTGGCGCACGGCGTGCTTTTTTAAGACCGTATTTTTTCCGCTCTTTCATGCGTGGATCCCTTGTCAGGAACCCTTCCCGCTTTAATAAAGGACGGTAATCTGCTCCCGCCTCCAGGAGGGCCCGGGCGATCCCATGCCGTATTGCACCAACCTGCCCGCTGGTACCTCCACCCTCTACCTTGGCGACGACGTTAAATTTGTTAGCCGTTCCCGTGACTTCCAGGGGGCGGCGCACCTGTTTTTTTAAGCTATCAAGGCCGAAGTAATCCTCCAGATCCTTTTTATTGACCGTTACCTTGCCTTCTCCAGGCAAAAGACGCACCCTGGCGATGGCTTTCTTGCGACGACCAGTCCCGTAGTATTGCAATTGTGCCAATCTTAACCCTCCCTTCTGCTGCGGTATTTTTACTTCGCCACTCTTTTGGGATTGTATACCCAGGGAGCCGGCTGCTGAGCTTCATGGGGATGACGATCACCGGGATAAATTTTCAACTTTTTAAACATAGCCCGTCCGAGGCGATTACCGGGAAGCATTCTTTTTACCGCCAGGAATACGGCCTTTTGGGGGTTATCAGCCATCAGCTTATCATAGCGAATTTTTTTCAATCCGCCGGGGTAGCCGGAATGCCGGTAAGAATACTTCTGTTCCAATTTGCGTCCGGTAAGCAACACCCTGGCAGCATTAATAACGATCACATTATCCCCCGTATCCAAGTGGGGAGTGTAAATGGGCTTATGCTTTCCCTTTAAAAGCCTTGCAACTTCACTGGCCACCCTCCCCAGGGGCAGGCCCGCAGCATCAATTATATACCACTTTCGCTCCAGATCTTTTTCTCTGGCCATCCATGTTTTCTGCATAGTTCCTTATCCATCTTCACAACCGGCACTTGTAATAAATCATACCGGTGGCAAAACAGGACAGAACCTCCTTTCCGGTAAAAACTCACGGTTTAAATTGTATTATAATAAAGCTGTGCCGTCAAGATTAATAGATAACTTTCTCCAGGCACAGACCCCTGGCCGGAGCTGTGGCCCCCGCCTGCTTACGGTTCCCTGCCAGCAGAATGGGGGTTATATCCTGATCACTCAGACGGCCCAACCCCACTTCCACCAATGTCCCGGTAATATTACGCACCATCTTGTAAAGAAAACCATCCCCATTAAAACCAAAACTGATAAACTGCCCTTCCACTGTTAACTTAAGACTGAATAAGGTCCGCACCGTGGTCCTAACCCTGCTGCCCGCTGCCTGGAAAGCCCTGAAGTCATGCTTACCCTCAAGGTAAGTGGCCGCCTTTTGCATGGCCTGCAGGTCCAGCGGACGGGATATATGCCAGGCATAACGCCGGCAAAGCACATCGGGAAAAGGGCCTCTGTCAATAGTGTAAGAGTAGATTTTGGCCCGGGCATCACGCCTGGCGCTGAAACTCTCTTCAACCTGCTTTGCCCCAATCACCAAAATATCTTTTGGCAGCAGGCCGTTTAAAGCAGCCGGTAGCTGTGCCTCAGGCACAAGTGAAGGGGCGCAGTAATTGACTACCTGTCCCCTGGCATGCACCCCTGCGTCAGTGCGGCCCGCTGCCTCCACTCTGATGCAAGTGCCGTAAAGAGCTGCCAGAGCCTTTTCCAAAAAATGTTGGATAGTAAGAGCATTTTCCTGGATCTGAAAACCATGATAAGCTGTTCCATCATAAGCAACGGTCATTTTATAATGAGCCACGTGTCAAACTCCTGTTAAAACGATTGCCGCAGCAATACCGCATGTTGTAAATACCCCAAGGTAATCAAGGCAAGTCACCTGTTGCTGGCGCATCTTTGTCCGGTTATCCCCACCCCGGTAGCAACGTGACTCCATGGCAACCGCCAGGTCATCGGCACGTCTGAAGGCACTGACAAACAGGGGAACAAGCAGGGGAACAAGATTGCGTGCCCGGCGAAAGATATTGCCGCTTTCAAAATCAGCACCGCGGGCCATTTGTGCCTTGCGAATCTTGTCACTTTCCTCCATCAGGGTAGGAATAAACCGCAATGCAATGGTCATCATCATGGCAATCTCGTGCCCGGGTACTCTGAAAACACGTAAAGGCCGCAGTAAAAATTCAATTCCATCTGCAAAAGCAATAGGCGAAGTGGTCAGGGTTACAAGCAGGGTGGTAATCACTAAAAGTATTAGTCGTAGCGTCATAAAAGATCCCAGGAAAACTCCGTTTTCCTCAATTGTCAGCGGGCCAAAGCGCCAGAAAACCTGCCCCCCCTTGGTAAAAAGAAAATGAAGAATTAATGTGAAAAAAACAATATATAATACCGGCTTTAAACCACGCATAAAATAGCGCCAGGGCAGGCGTGAACTTACAAAAGTAAGAACGAAGAAAAGACCGAAATAAAAAAACCCGCTAAACGTTTTTATGAGAAAAAGGGCGGCAATCAGGATAAGTAAGCCCATCAGTTTGGCCCGTGGATCGAGCCGGTGCAGAATGGAGTTGCCGGGCAGGTAATGTCCCAGGGTAATACTGCGCATCCCACTCATGTCCGCTCCTCCCTGCTGAGCTTTAAAATTTCTCCAGCCACATCCCCTACGGTAAAGAGATCGGTGCGCACTTCTTTGCCACGCTGGCGAAGCTGCTGCAGCAGTTCGCTGAAGGCAGGAATCTCCAAACCTGTTTCCTTGATCAGGGAAACAGATTTAAACACTTCAGCCGGCTGACCCTGCAGGACCAGCTCTCCCCGGTTAAAAACAAATAGCCTTTCCGCTAAACGGGCTATTTCCTCCATATTATGGGTAACAAGTATAACCGTGAGCTTCTCCTCCCGGTGTAACCTGCTCACCTGTTCCATGAACTTACGCCTTCCCACCGGATCCATCCCCGCTGTGGGTTCATCCAGCACCACAACTTCCGGCCGCATGGCCATAATTCCAGCCATTGCAACCCTTCGTTTCTCTCCGCCGCTGAGATGAAAAGGAGAGCGATCCCGATAGGTGTCAAAATCCAACCCCATACTTGTAAGGCCAAAGCGCACCCGCTGTTCCATCTCCGATCCGCTCATACCAAGATTGCGCGGTCCGAAGGCTACATCATTAAAGACCGTTTCCTCGAAAAGCTGATGTTCCGGAAACTGAAATAAAAGGGCAATGCGTGACCGCAGCTTACGTAAATTTGTCTCCCCATGCCAGATGTTTTTACCCTCGACACACATCTCACCGCCGGTTGGTTTCAAAAGGCCATTGAAATGTTGGACCAAGGTTGATTTGCCCGATCCAGTCTCACCAATAACGCCCACAAACTCACCGCGGGCGATGCCCAAGTTTATCTTTTTCAGAGCTTCAACCTGAAAAGGCGTTCCTGGCATATACGTATACGACAAGTCCCTGGCTTCAATCAGCATAAATAATCCACCAACTGATCAACATCCAGGGTGTTAGGTGGAACAGGCAGGCCTCCCTCCCGTAAGGCACGGGCCAAAGCGGGAATGGCAGGCATATCCATCCCCAGGGATTCCAGATCAAGCTCTCCACTGAATATCTCCGCAGGAGTGCCACTACAGGCAATCTTACCCCGATCCATCACAATGATACGATCCGCTTCCAAGGTCTCTTCCATAAAATGGGTAATATGGACGACCGTTACCTTTTCCTGACGATTAAGCATGCTGATAGTGGCAAGCACTTCCCGTCTGCCCCGCGGATCCAACATGGCTGTGGGCTCATCAAGCACCAGGCAACGGGGACGCATAGCAATGATCCCGGCAATAGCCACTCTCTGTTTTTGCCCCCCCGATAGCAGATGAGGAGCATGCTGGGCCAGCGTGGACATACCCACTAGCTCAAGCGCCTCTTTTACCCGCCGGCGAATGACCGGCGGATCGATTCCCATGTTTTCCAGGCCAAAAGCTACATCTTCCTCTACAGTCGTCGCTACGATTTGGTTGTCAGGATTCTGGAAGACCAGGCCAACACGACGCCTTATCTCCCAGCGGTGTTTCTCTTCCCCTGTCAACAACCCATCCACATAAACATCCCCTGCCGCCGGGAGCAAAAGAGCGTTTAGATGGCGTGCCAGCGTGGACTTTCCCGAACCGTTTGGTCCAATGAGGCACACATACTCCCCCTCGGTTATCTGCAGTGAGACATTGTCCAGGGCACGGAGTGTCTTCTCACCACCAAGGGTGTATTCATAGCATAACTGTACTGTTTCAATAATGGAGTTGCTCACTTAATATCCCACCACCGCAGAGGGATCAGACCAACTCCAGGAAGACCATGGGCGCACTGTCCCCCCGGCGGGGGCCCTTTTTGATAATACGGGTATAACCGCCTGCCCGCCCCTCATAGCGCGGGGCAATTTTTTCGAATAACTTGGTAACAGCATCTTCATCCAGCATATAGGCCAAAGCCTGCCTGCGCGCATGCAGATCACCTTTCTTCGCCAGGGTCACCATCTTATCCGCGATACGGTTTACTTCTTTGGCCCTTGTTTCCGTCGTTTCGATACGTTCCGCAATCATTAAAGAGGTGACCATATTGCGTAGCAGGGCCCGGCGTGGGCCTGTTTTTCGGTTAAATTTACGATGGCTCATCCTATACCGGTTTATCTCCGTCCAGGCAGAAAGCACTCACCGGGTAGTTCTGCTTTCCGCCGGTTCACAGAAAAAACCGGTTCTTCACCTCCTCCCAGGGGAATATATCTTTTTCAATCCGTTTCTTCCCGGAGTTGCACGTTTAATTCTATGAGCTTGTGCTGCACTTCTTCCAGCGATTTTTTACCGAGGTTGCGTACTTTCATCATTTCATCTTCCGAACGGCGAATCAGCTCTTCCACTGTATTTATACCAGCCCGTTTCAAACAATTATAGGAGCGCACAGAAAGATCCAATTCCTCGATCGTCATGTCCAGCACTTTGTTTTTGTTATCCTCGTTCTCCTCACTGGGAACCTCCACCTCTTCCACCTTTTCTGTAAGGTTAACGAAGAGGTTAAGGTGCCTGTTCATAATCTTGGCGCCGGAGCTAATGGCTTCATCGGGTTTTACCCCACCATCTGTCCAGATTTCCAGTGTTAGTTTATCGTAGTCAGTTACCTGACCAACCCGCGTGTCCTGCACCATAAAGTTTACCTTTTTTATGGAGGTAAAGATGGAGTCCACCGGTATGACGCCAATCGGCTGATTAGGCGTTTTATTACGCTCTGCCGGAGTATAGCCTCTCCCCACTTTAGCTGTAATTTCCATGTAAAGCTTTCCTTCTTCCTCCAGCGTGGCAATCAGCAAATCGGGGTTGAGGACTTCCACATCAGCCGGTACCTTAATATCACCAGCCCTTACTTCTCCTTCGCCCTGAGCATCGACGATTAGAACCTGCGGTTCCTGCGAATGAATCTTCATGCGCAGCTTTTTCAAGTTCAAAATGATTTCCGGAGTGTCTTCGAGTACATTCGGAATTGAAGAGAATTCGTGAAGCACATCTTCGATCTTAACACTAACCACCGCAGCACCGGGCAAAGAAGAAAGGAGGATGCGGCGCAGGGCATTACCCAACGTCGTCCCATAACCCCGTTCCAGGGGTTCAACTACAAAACAGCCATAACTGTCTTCCCCATCTTTGTCAATCCGTTCAATTTTCGGTTTTTCAATCTCAATCACGCAATATCTCCCTCCTGCCTTGTTAACGCAGAGTTTAACGTGAATACAACTCGACTATCAGGTGTTCGGTAATGGGTACATCCAGCTCTTCCCTTGTAGGGAAACGGACAATTCTGCCTTTCATTTGTTCCCGATCCACTTCCAGCCAGGGAAGATTTTCATGGGTTGTTCCCCAGGCTGCCATCTCTTTAAAAACAGGTTTGCCCTTCCTTATTTCCCTTACGGCAATCTCGTCACCGGGCCGCGTTAAATAAGAGGGTATATCCACTTTCCTGCCGTTAACCATAAAATGTCCATGACGCACAAGCTGACGCGCTTCTGCACGGGAACGGCTGAAACCCATACGGTAGATCATATTATCCAGCCTGCTTTCCAGGATCTGCAAAAGCAATTCGCCGGTCACCCCTCTGCGCCTGTCTGCTTCTTTAAAATACCGCACGAACTGTCTCTCCAGCACCCCATAGACACGGCGTGCTTTCTGTTTCTCGCGCAACTGAATGCCGTATTCGGATACCTTCTGCCTTTTCTGACCGTGCATGCCGGGGGGATAAGCCTTCCGTGAAACACCACATTTTTCGCTGTAACAGCGATCCCCCTTGAGATATAACTTGATACCCTCACGGCGGCACAGCCTGCAGCTTGCTTCGTTATACCTTGCCATCTGCAGTCATACACCTCCTGTTAATCTGCTACTGTTAAACACGGCGACGCTTTGGTGGACGACAGCCGTTATGCGGAATAGGCGTAACATCTTTTATTAAGTTAACTTCCAGTCCGGCCGCCTGCAGCGAACGGATCGCCGCCTCACGCCCGGAACCGGGTCCCTTTACAAAAACCTCTACCTGTCTCATTCCATGATCCATGGCCGCCCGGGCTGCTGACTCTGCAGCAAGTTGAGCAGCAAATGGGGTGGATTTACGGGATCCCTTGAATCCCACAGTTCCTGCACTGGACCAGGAAATATTATTTCCCTGCAAATCAGTAATTGTAATTACAGTATTATTAAAACTGGATTTGATATGGGCGATTCCATGCTCAACATTTTTACGCTCGCGGCGCCGTGGCCGAGCACCTGCTTTTCTTCTGGCCAAGCTCTCTTCCCCCCTTTATCCTACTTTTCATTTTGGGTTTAAGCCCCCCACCTCTAATCATACGTAGGTGGGACTTCTCAATCAGGTGGAGTAGACTCTTCACCTGATTCCCCCATGTTTCAGCTTTGCTGAAACGAGTTACTTTTTGCGGCGCACACCAACGGTGCGTTTTGGACCCTTGCGTGTGCGTGCGTTGTTTTTGGTATTCTGCCCCCGCAGCGGCAATCCCCGGCGGTGACGAATGCCCCGGTAGCAACCGATCTCGATCAGGCGCTTTATATTCATGGCAACGTCACGACGCAAGTCACCCTCAACACGGTAATTCTTGTCAATATACTCCCTTAACCTGCTAACTTCTTCTTCCGTAAGATCTCTAATTCTGGTTGACGGTTCTATATTGGTAAACTCGACAGCTTTTTGCGCTCTTTTCCTGCCGATACCGAAAATATACATCAGTGCAATCTCTACCCGCTTGTCCCTGGGTAAATCCACCCCAGCTATCCTAGCCACAGTACGGCCCACCTCCTCTTTGTAAAAAGGTTAAACGTAATTATTATTCACCGCTAAAGCAGTACCTATACCTGCTTCCCCTTAACCCTGGCGCTGTTTGTGCCGGGGGTTTTCACAAATAACCATGATCTTTCCTTTACGGCGTATGACCTTACATTTCTCACAGATCGGCTTCACTGAAGGGCGCACTTTCATCATTTCAACCCCCTTTGCCCTTTATTTGTAACGATAGGTGATACGTCCCCTTGTCAGGTCATAAGGCGACAACTCTATCAAGACACGATCTCCGGGAAGAATACGGATAAAGTGCATACGTATCTTTCCTGACACGTGGGCCAGCACCTTCACGCCATTTTTTAACTCTACCCTGAACATAGCGTTCGGCAGGGGTTCGACCACTGTTCCCTCTACCTCAATTACATCCTTTTTCTTGGACATTCCCCAATATGCCTCCTTTCTCTAACCCCCGTTAGACGAAGAAGATTCGAGACAAGGGGAGTGGTGTTTTTCATCAGCTTCCCCAAGCATCATTTTGAGACTGTTTCTGATGACGGTATCGTTCAACTCACCGTGCCGAAACCTCTTATTCATTTCATCCATAACCACGCGATAGGGCTGCAAGTGTTTTCTGTTTTTTTGTTTCGGATTTTTCACCGTACGGTTTCGTCCATCCGCCAGCAGAATCCTATTTGCTGTGAAGCCGATCACCAGATAGAGCTTTTCCTTGTCCCTGCCTGACAACGATTTTACCAGCTGCCCCAGCTTAAGATCCATTTTAATCCTCCTGCATTAAGGTCAGGATTGTTGGACCATCTTCAAGTATAGCAACCGTATGCTCAAAATGAGCGGACAGGCTGCGATCAGCGGTTACAACTGTCCAGTCGTCTTTTAGCGTCTCCACTTCCCAGGTGCCCACATTTACCATGGGCTCGATTGCCAGCACCATCCCTGCTTCCAGACGCGGGCCCTTCCCCGGAAGCCCGAAATTGGGAACCTGGGGCTCCTCGTGCATTTCGCTGCCTATTCCGTGACCCACATAGTTGCGCACCACCGAATATCCGCGGGACTCCACATAATTCTGGATCGCATGGGAAATATCTTGGAGACGTTTCCCCGGATAGGCTTTGCTCAAGCCCTCATGCAGGGATTGTTCCGTAACCTCCAGCAATTCCAGGGCCTGAAGGGAAACTTCACCTACTGGAAAGGTAACGGCGGCATCACCGTAATACCCCTTGTAATATACTCCCACATCGATACTGATAATATCACCGTTTTTCAGACGTCTAAGTCCGGGGATACCATGTACTACCTCTTCGTTCAGCGAGGCACAGATGCTCGCCGGAAAACCGCGGTAGCCGAGAAAGGCAGGTTGGGCGTTGCAACTTTCGATTTTTCTTTTTGCCAGAGCATCAAGCTGCGCTGTCGTGATACCAGGCTTAATCGCCTTGCGCAGTATTTGCAGGGTCTGCCCCACGATCTGCCCAGCCTCACGCATCATATCTATTTCCTGTGCTGACTTAAGCGTAATCAAATCAAAATCTCCTATTTCATGAAACCCTGATAGTTTCGCATCAACATCTGACTTTCAATCTGACGCATCGTTTCCAAGGCTACACCGACGATAATAATCAGTGCCGTCCCCTGAAACATAAGGTTAATCCGTGAAAGATCCTGCATCAAGATTGGCATCACCGCAATAAAAGCCAGGGAAAAAGCCCCTACTGTGGTGAGACGTCTGGAAACCTTACCCAGATATTCTGATGTGGGACGTCCAGGCCGCAGTCCCGGAATAAATCCACCGTACTTTTTAATGTCTCCCGCGATCTTCGTCGGATCAAACTGTATCGCCGTATAAAAGTAGGCGAAAAGAATGATAAACATGGCATAAAGAAGCGTGTTCAGGAACGTCCCCCAACCAAGCGCCTCCGCAAATCCCTGGGCAATGGGGTGATTAATAAACATGGCTATCGTTGCCGGAAACATGAGGATGGCAGAGGCGAAGATCACCGGAATAACCCCCGACTGATTAATCTTAAGTGGAATATGAGTACTCTGCCCGCCGTAGATACGTCTTCCCACCACCCGTTTGGCATATTGGACCGGGATGCGTCTGCGTCCCACTTCCAGAGCAATAATGCCTACAATGAGGCCCAGTAATACCAGAAGGATGGGGAAAAGTGTAAGGAAATTGATTTCACCTAACTGCAACAACTCAATGACCATACCCACCTGTGCGGGAAATCCGGCAATAATTCCACCGAAGATTAATAGAGAGATTCCGTTTCCAATGCCCTTCTCCGTAATCAGCTCTCCCAGCCACATCAGAAATGCTGTGCCGGCTGTGAGTGAGATAATAATCACCATGTAAGAAGAAAATTGGTGGTCAGTTATAGCCGGTTGAATCAG
Source organism: Syntrophomonadaceae bacterium (assembly GCA_007122565.1). Lineage (GTDB taxonomy): Bacteria > Bacillota > Dethiobacteria > DTU022 > UBA8154 > UBA8154. The sequence goes on from SKTJ01000076.1 coordinate 9,850, forward strand.
GCTGAACGTCATACCCGTTGCCTGCAAGAAAGCCAACAGAATGGTGCCGTAGCGAATCACCTGGATCATTTTTTTACGGCCTTCCGGGCCTTCCTCGCTCCATTCTTTGAACTTGGGTACTACTACAGTCAACAGTTGCATAATAATGGAAGCGTTAATATAGGGCATAATCCCCATGGCAAATATAGTAAAATTGCTCAACGCTCCCCCGGCAATCACATTATAGAAACCAAAGATTGTATCTTCCTGGAAAAAATCCGCAAGCACTTCCGCGTTTATGCCGGGGATGGGAATATGGGCCCCGATACGGAAGACAATAAGCATTGACAGGGTAAAAAAGATACGCTGACGCAGCTCTTTGATCTTCCAGGCATTACGTACTGCTTCCAGCATTTAAATCACCTCGGTCCGGCCACCGGCATTTTCGATCTTTTCCACGGCCTGTGCACTAAAGCTATTCGCCTGGACCGTCAGTTTTTTTGAAAGGTCGCCTTTACCAAGAATCTTGAGCCCGTCTTTCAAGTTTTTAACCAGGCCCTTATCCATTAACATTTGTGGGCTGATGGCGGACCCGTCATCAAAAGAGTTAAGCGACTCCACGTTCACTACCGCCCAGCTGCGGCGAAATCTATTGTGAAAGCCCCGTTTCGGTAAACGCTGGAAAAGGGGCATCTGTCCTCCCTCAAAACCACGACGCACATTCCCGCCTGAACGGGATTTTTGGCCTTTTTGACCACGCCCGGAGGTCTTGCCCAAGCCGGAACCAATGCCCCGGCCCACCCTTTTGGGGGCGGTGCGTGATCCGGGCGCAGGTTTTAAATCATGCAAGCGCATTTTCATACACCTCCTCAATTAATGCAAATACCACAATCAATTGTCTTCCACAGCTACCAGATGCCTGATACGGGCAATCATCCCCCGGATCTGGGGGGTGTCGGTATGCTCAACCGTATGGTTAATACGCCGCAGGCCCAAAGCATTTACGGTCAATCGTTGCGAAGGTTTGCGGCCCTGCGGGCTTCTTAGTAGTGTTATCTTAATTTTTCCCGCGTTCATTGCAGACTCCCCCTATAACTTCAGTTCTTCTACCCCTTTGCCCCGCATACGGGCTACTTCCTCCGCCGACTTCAATGATACGAGACCCTCCATGGTGGCGTTGATCATACTCATAGCGTTGGAAGAACCAAGATTTTTGGTTAGGATATCCTTAATTCCGCCCAGTTCAAGTACCGCACGTACCGGCCCGCCTGCAATAACACCGGTGCCCTCTGACGCCGGTTTTAACAGGACCCGGCCCGCGCCGAAGTGCCCGAGCACTGGATGAGGAATGGTCGTCCCTACGATGGGAATACGGATCAAGTTTTTACGGGCATCTTCGATTCCCTTACGGATTGCCTCAGGAACCTCTCCTGCTTTCCCAAGGCCTGACCCCACCGCACCATGTTCATCACCAACAACGACAAGCGCGCTGAAGCTAAAACGGCGACCTCCCTTCACAACCTTGGCCACCCTGTTTATTTTGACTACCCTTTCCTTTAGCTCACCTTGCGGCTCCACTTTAGGCAAACTTAACCCTCCTTTCCTTTCAATTAAAATTTAAGTCCCTGAGCCCTTGCTCCTTCAGCCAGAGCTTGCACTCTGCCATGATATAAATAACCGCCGCGGTCAAAAACCACTTGCTCAAATCCCTTATCCAGCGCCCTTTTGCCCAGGAGTTCTCCCACCTGGCGCGCTGCATCTTTATTACCGCCAACAGTCAACTGATCACGCAAGTCCAGATCCAAAGTGGAGGCAAAGACAAGCGTACGTCCGCTGATGTCGTCAATTAACTGGGCATATATATGCCTGAGGCTGCGATAAACATTAAGGCGCGGACGCTCAGGTGTTCCGCTGACTTTCTTACGCACGCGCAAATGGCGTCTTTTTCGCGCCTCGCTTTTGAGCATCTTTACTGCCACTGCTTTCACTCCTTCCCGGCTGCCGAAACTTACTTGCCTGCTTTACCAACTTTGCGCCGGATGAACTCATTTTCATACTTAATACCTTTGCCTTTGTACGGCTCAGGAGGCCTGACTTTCCGGATCATGGCCGCAGTATCACCCACTACTTCTTTATCAATCCCCCGCACCGTAATCTTAGTCGGGGCCGGAACATCTATCTCAATGCCTTCACGGGGAATAATATTCACAGGATTGGAGTAACCGACGCTGAGCACAAGATTATCACCCTGTTTAGTCGCACGGTATCCCACACCAACCAGTTCGAGATTACGGGCAAATCCGGTGGATACCCCTTCTACCATGTTGGCCAGCAGGGTTCTTCCCAATCCGTGCAGCGAACGATGTTCCTTCTTATCAGAGGGGCGCGACACAACGGCCTGCCCTTCGGAAATTTGAATCTCCAGACACCGGGGAAGCTGTTTAACAAGTTCCCCCTTCTGTCCTTTTACAGTTGCTAAATTACCTTCCCCTACAACAATCTCTACTCCTGTGGGGATTGGTATTGGTTTTTTTCCAATGCGTGACAAGTATAACACCTCCTACCATACATAACAGATCACTTCTCCACCCAATTCGGCCTTGCGTGCTTCCTGATCCGTCATGATACCGTGGGAGGTGGAGATAATGGCGATGCCCAACCCTCCCAGCACGCGGGGAAGTTCATCTTTACGGGCATATACTCGCAGTCCAGGTTTGCTGATGCGCTTTAAGCCTGAGACAGCGCTGCGGTTTACATTTCCGCTTTTAAGGTAGAGCTTCAACTTTCCTTGTTTGCTATCCTGGATATATTCAAAATCCTTAATATAGCCCTCTCTTTTTAAGATGGTAGCTATAGATCTCTTAACCTTCGAAGCAGGAATCTCTACCTGCCCGTTACCGGCCATGTTGGCGTTACGAACCCTGGTCAGCATATCGGCAATCGGATCGGTCATCATAATTATACTAAACCTCCTTTCTCACTCCTGCCTACCAACTGGCTTTCTTTACACCGGGGATAACTCCCTGATGAGCCAGCTTGCGAAAGCAAATGCGACACATCCCGAACTTACGGAGGTAAGCTCTCGGACGACCACAGAGCTGGCAGCGAGTATAACGGCGAACAACAAACTTGGGCTTTCTTTTTGCTTTTGCAATCAAAGATTTTTTAGCCACAGAGCTCCTGGTTAATGCTAACCAGGTCGCACCTCCTTCCTGCAGCTTTCAATTTTCATGTAACTTAGGCGGCCCGGAAAGGCATTCCGATGAGCCGGAGCAATTCCTTGGCCTCTTCATCACTTTTAGCAGTTGTTACAATAGTAATATCCATACCCTGGATTTTTTCCACATCATCATAATCAATTTCCGGAAAAATAAGCTGCTCCTTCAAACCCAGGGTATAATTACCCCTCCCGTCAAAGGATCGGGGCGAGATTCCACGAAAATCCCTAACCCGGGGGAGAGCTACGTTTATAAGCTTATTCAAGAAATCGTACATCTGCTCACCGCGGAGTGTTACCTTACAACCAATAGACATACCTTCCCGCAGTTTAAAACTTGCCACGGAATATCTTGCCTTTGTAATTACAGGTTTTTGGCCACTGATAATGGCAAGGTCCCTTGCCGCAGTATCCAGCAGCTTTGGGTTCTCCTTTCCTTCACCAACACCCATATTAATCACTATTTTTTCCAGACGAGGCACTGCCATTACATTCTTATAGGCAAAATGCTCCATCAAAGCGGGTCTGATATTATTCAAATATTTATCTTTTAACGCAGACATCCTTTAACCTCCTTCCCCTGCCCTTGCCTCAAGGTCGTTTGCGGCTTCTATACGGTCGGACAGGGTCTTCCGCCCCTACATAGTGGCCTGAGCCGTCCGGCCCTACTTGTCAATGTTTTCGCCGCACTTCTTGCAACCCCGCACCTTTTTGCCCCCTGCAACATTGTTACTTGTAATACGGGTCGGTAGCTGACAAGATGGACAGATTAGCATCACATTGCTGGCGTGTAAGGGGGCTTCCATCTCCCTGATTCCCCCCTGTTGAACTTTCTGTGTGGGCTTGGCATGTTTTTTAATAATATTCATACCCTCAATCAGTACCCTGTTTTTATCAGGCAATGTACTGACAACTTTTCCCTTTTTCCCCTTGTCTTTTCCGGAAAGTAGCAGCACACGATCACCTTTGCGAACGTGAAGTTTACCTGAAGCCATTTAAACACCTCCTCACAAACGCTGCCTTCACAGGCAATTAGATAACCTCGGGGGCCAGGGAAACAATGCGCATAAAATCATAATCCCGCAGTTCCCGGGCCACCGGACCAAATATACGCGTGCCCCGGGGGGCTTTCTGTTCATTGATAACCACTGCGGCATTTTCATCAAAACGAATAAACGTTCCGTCCTTGCGCCGGTATCCTTTTTTGGTTCGAACGATCACCGCCCGAATAACTTCACCTTTTTTTACCACACCACCGGGTATTGCTTCTTTTACCGCGCAAACAATGATGTCTCCCACACTGGCGGATTTTCGCTTGGATCCCCCCAGAATACGGATGCACATAATTTTACGGGCTCCTGTATTATCGGCCACGTTCAGAACAGAAAGGTTTTGTATCATTGGGGCCCCTCCTTTCACCCGGACTACAAGCGGGATTTCTCGATGATCTCCACCAGTCGCCACCGTTTATCCTTGCTGATAGGTCTGGTTTCCATAATTTTAATCTTGTCACCAACGCTGCATTCGTTATTCGTATCATGTACCTTAAACTTTCTGGTCTGGCGCATGATTTTACCGAACAGAGGATGAGGCGTTGTCCTTTCAACGGCAACGACAACCGTTTTATCCATTTTATTGCTGATTACTTTACCCACACGTACTTTACGACTGTTTCTTTCCAAAACGCTGCCTCCTTTTCGCTCTTCAATTCCGGGCCGCAGCGAGTTCCCTCTCCCTCAACACCGTTTTTACGCGGGCGATCGAGCTGCGCACTTCTTTCACGCGCATCACGTTCTCCAGCTGCCCGGTGGCCATTTGAAAGCGCAGGTTAAAAAGCTCTCCTTTTAATTCCTGTACTTTCTCCTGTAGTTCCTGATCGGAAAGCTCACGAATTTCCCTCACTTTCACGGGATTCACCACCTGTTTCTTCTCTTTTCACAAATTTGCATTTCACTGGTAATTTTTGTGCGGCAAGACGCATTGCTTCCCGCGCTGTTTCCATCGGTACACCGGCCAGTTCAAACATGACACGGCCCGGTTTGATCACGGCTACCCAGAATTCCGGAGACCCCTTCCCCTTACCCATGCGCGTCTCTGCCGGCTTAGATGTAACGGGTTTATGGGGAAATATTTTAATCCATACTTTGCCGCCTCTTTTAACGTATCTGGTCATAGCAATACGGGCCGCTTCAATCTGTTGACTGGTTATCCAACCCGAATCCAGAGCCTGTAAGCCGAACTCTCCAAAATCGATCTGGGTGCCTCCCTTGGAAAGTCCTTTCATGCGTCCACGCTGATGGCGGCGGAATTTACTCCTTTTTGGCATTAACACGCCTGTTTCCCCGCCTTTCTCTCCTTTTTTCCTTCGGTTTTTCCGCTTCCTGTTGCTCCTGCTCTTTGTATCTGTCTCCTGGCAGTATTTCTCCTTTATAGATCCACACTTTTACCCCAATCAGCCCGTAAGTTGTGAGCGCCTCCACTAAACCGTAATCTATATTGGCACGCAGGGTCTGGAGGGGGACTGATCCTTCATGATATGCTTCAGTACGGGCCATCTCTGCACCGGCCAACCGTCCCTTACAAACTACTTTTATCCCTTTGGCTCCGGCGCGCATGGTGCGGCCCATGGCCTGTTTCATGGCCCGGCGGAATGCAATACGACGGGTTAACTGCTGGGCAATGTTCTCCGCTACCAGCCAGGCATTCATTTCCGGTGTCCTAATCTCCATGATATTAATGTGTACCTTCTTACCCGTTTTTTGTTCCAGTTCGCGCCGCAACTTTTCCACTCCCGTTCCGCCTTTACCTATTACCATTCCCGGTTTAGCGGTATGAATGGCAATGCGTACGTTACTGGCGGCCCGATCAATCTCGATGCGTGCGATACCGGCCCCTTCCTGCTTTTTCTTAATATAGTCACGGATAAACAGGTCTTCATGAAGTAGTTTTGTATAGTCCTTTTCCGCATACCAGCGGGCATCCCAATCTTTAATCACACCAATGCGAAAGCCGGTGGGATTGATCTTTTGACCCAATATTCTATGCCTCCTTTCTTTCTTCCAATATCAAGGTTATATGACTGGTACGCTTCCGTATGCGTGAGGCTCTCCCCTGTGCCCGGGGCCGAAATCTTTTCAACACGGGGCCTTCATCAACAAAGCCCTGTGCAACAAAGAGCTCTCCCTTATTCATATCATGATTGTGTTGAGCATTAGCAACAGCAGAGTTCAGGACTTTTTCAATTATTTTAGCCCCCTTACGGGGAGTAAACCGCAATACAGATAAAGCGTTATCCACATCCTGCCCACGAATCAAATCCATCACTAACCGCGCTTTGCGGGGCGCTATTCTGATAAAGCGGGCTTGTGCCTTCGCAACCATTTTCTACCCCCCTTTTTACACAGGTAAGAAAAAGTCTACTTTAAAGTCGTGGACCTTTCCGTATGATGACCATGACCACGGAAAGTGCGTGTTGGCGCAAATTCACCAAGCTTATGCCCTACCATATCTTCTGTCACGTAGACGGGAATAAATTTACGTCCATCGTGTACAGCCATGGTATGCCCCACCATATCAGGAAAAATGGTTGAGCGGCGGGACCACGTTTTAATTACTCTTTTTTCCCCCGCGTTGTTCATCTTTTCAACTTTTGCCATCAACTTGGAGTCCACGTAGGGCCCCTTTTTTAAAGAACGTCCCATTTAAACACCCCTTCAGTCACCAGTTATTTGCGCTTTTTCACAATGTACTGGTCGGACTTTTTATTCTTCTGCCGCGTTTTATAACCGAGGGTCGGTTTGCCCCACGGTGTCACCGGGCTTTTGCGGCCGATGGGCGCTTTACCTTCACCCCCGCCATGGGGATGGTCAACGGGGTTCATTGCTGAGCCCCTCACCGTCGGCCTTTTCCCGAGCCAACGGGAGCGACCGGCTTTCCCCACGGTTATAATTTCATGTTCCACATTGCCAACCTGACCAATGGTAGCACGGCATTCCTGCAGTACCAGCCTTACTTCACTGGAGGGGAGCTTAATGTGGGCGTACCTACCTTCTTTTGCCATTAACTGGGCCACCCCACCGGCGGAACGGACCATCTGGCCTCCTTTTTGGGGAGACAATTCGATATTATGGATTAGTGTTCCCACAGGAATATTTTTCAGGGGCAGCGTATTACCGGGGCGTATTTCCGCGTCCGGTCCGGAACGGATGATAGTACCCTGGCGTAATCCCACGGGAGCCAAAATATAGCGTTTTTCCCCATCCATATAGTGTAAAAGAGCGATGCGAGCTGAGCGATTTGGATCATATTCAATGGCAGCAACACGTGCCGGTACCCCATCCTTTTCCCGGCGAAAATCGATCACCCGGTACTTTTGTTTATGTCCACCGCCCTGATGCCTGATGGTAATACGACCAGCGGCATTACGGCCGGCCTTTTTTTTCTGTGGTCTTAGCAGCGATTTTTCCGGATCTTTTTTGTCGATCCCCTCAAAACTAGAGACCGTCATAAACCGTTTACCCGGTGAAGTGGGAACGAATTTTTTTACAGCCATAAGAACGAGTCCTCCTTCCTGTCAAACTGGGAACCAAACGGCCCCTTAAATTGTGCCGGTTACTCGAAAATCTCTATACCCTTGCTTCCTTCCTGCAACGTAACAATAGCTTTTTTCCAATTCGGGCGATAACCCCGGTGGATGCCCACACGCCGCGGCTTTCCTTTTACACGCATCGTGTTAACGGCCTTAACCTTTACATCAAAGAGCTGCTCCACTGCTTGTTTAACATCAATTTTATTCGCTTCTTTATGCACAACAAAACTATATTTTCCCTCTTCCATGAGGCGGGTGGATTTTTCGGTTACCAGCGGACGAATTACCACATCCTGAGGAGCTTTCACGAGGCAAACACCTCCTCCATACTGGCCACAGCATCTTTAGTCATAATCAGCGTATCATGATTAAGAATATCCAGGACATTAAGCTGCCGTGCTACAACTGTTTTCACCCCGGGGATATTGCGCCCGGACCGGTAAACATTTACATCAGGGCCGCCCGTCACCAGCAATGCTTTTCCCTGTACTTTTAAAACATCCAACAGGCGGGCGATCTCCTTAGTTTTTGGTTGAGCGAGACTAAGGGCATCCAGCACCGTGATTTGATTTTCCTGCGCTTTTGCACTGAGTGCGGAACAAAGGGCCGCACGCCTCACTTTTTTAGGGAGCACAAAGCGGTAATCCCGCGGCTTTGGCCCAAAAATAGTGCCACCGCCCTTCCAAATGGGAGAACGGATACTCCCGGCCCGTGCCCGCCCCGTACCTTTCTGGCGCCAGGGCTTTTTGCCACCGCCTCTGATCTCACCCCGTGTTTTAGTACTGGCCGTTCCGCGGCGTTTATTATTCAATAACATGCGCGCCACATCATGGAGCAAACTCTTTTTTACTTTACAATCAAAGATCCGGGGGTGCAGTTCAATTTCACCGACCCGCTCCCCCTGCATATTGAGGAGTTCTATTGTGGGCATAGTTTTACGACCCCCTTTCTAACTGACTTTCACCGAATTCTTGACCATTAACAGACTGCCCCGGGGACCGGGAACAGCCCCTTTAACAAGAAGCATATTTTTATCCCCGTCTACCCTGACCACTTCCAGTTTCTGCACAGTTACCTTTTCCCCGCCCATTCTTCCGGGAAGGTTCCTGCCTTTAAAAACTCTGGCCCCATCAACACTGCCGAGCGAACCGGGGCCCCGATGGTAGCGGGAACCGTGCGTCATCGGTCCCCTGTGTTGACCGTGTCTTTTAATGGAACCGGCAAATCCCTTACCCTTGGAAGTGCCGCTCACATCAACGTATTCCCCGGCTTCAAAGATATCAGCCTTAATCTGATGTCCTATATCGTAAGCTTCGCTTGGTTCAAAACACAATTCCCTGACATACCGCAACGGACTTATATCTGCCCGGGCAAATTGCCCTTTTTGTGGTTTATTTAGTTTTCGTTCCCGGACTTCGTAAAAACCAACCTTCAGGGCCTCGTAACCATCCTTTGCCTCTGTTTTTTTACTAATAACGGTACATGGACCCGCTTCCATGACAGTAACAGGAATAGCCCGGCCTGCCTCATCAAATATCTGGGTCATGCCCATTTTCCTGGCCAGAATCGCTTTTTTCATCATCTACACCCCCCTTTTCCGGCCTACAGTTATAATTTTATTTCGATATCCACACCGGCCGGCAGATCAAGCCGCATAAGAGCGTCCACCGTGGCTGGAGTGGGATCGATAATATCGATTAAACGCTTGTGTGTACGCATTTCAAATTGTTCCCGGGAATCCTTGTACTTGTGGGGTGCCCTGATTACGGTATAGATAGTCTTTTCCGTGGGTAGGGGCACCGGTCCGGAAATGGAAGCACCGGTACGGTTGGCTGTCTCCACAATCTTCCCGGCAGACTGATCCAGCAGATGATGATCAAAGGCCTTGAGGCGTATACGAATCTTTTGATTGGTCATGCTTTTCCTCCTTTGCGTCTGATTACTTTTTACAGACTGCTCTCCCGGGAATTCCCCGCCCCACACGGGCGGCAACCTCCCGTTTCATCGCTTCACAAACACAAACATCATTACGGTTTTATCTTTTCCTATCCAACTATCTGCTATCTAACTATCTAACTGCTTTTCAATTCCCTACTCAATAATCGAAGTAACAACGCCGGCACCCACAGTGCGGCCGCCTTCCCGGATGGCGAAGCGCAAGCCTTCTTCGGTGGCGATAGGCGTAATCAGCTCGATAATCATGTTCACGTTGTCACCAGGCATTACCATTTCCACGCCTTCGGGCA
>SKTJ01000335.1 GCA_007122565.1 Syntrophomonadaceae bacterium
CATCCAGTACCCCCAGGGGATCTTTCCACGGATCGAAACGGGAGACCTGGGAAATGAGGGGTCGGTTAACATCAATACCAAATTCGGTGACGATCTCCTGCGCCCGCTCCCGTGTTAAAGGGATATTTTTGTAGCTGAGGGGATCAATTGACGGTGTGATGAATGTTACGTTTTGCAGGCCGTGGTTTTCTTTAACGTAGTCAGGCATGGTAAAAATGCAAGCATCATACTGGGAGATATACTTGTATAAGAAATTCCAGTACTCCCCGTTGGGCGTTGAAGTATCAATATGACAGCGCCAGACCCACTTTTCACCGGCTCTTTTTCCCCTGTAGTGGATTAATGCCGCGGGCTGAGGATCATGGATGACGATATAATCATAATGCCAGTCATGCATGTATAAGACATTTAGCTCATTATAATGCAGGTAAATATCAATATTACGCTGCTCTAAGCTTCCTTCCTGACCCTGCAGGCAGTTATGAAAAGATTTGGTTATGTTGTAAAACTGGTTGGTACAGCCGCTCATTACCCACCAGTCAACAATCACCCCCAGGTCATTCATCAGGGGAACGAAGGAATGGAGTTTTTCTGCCACACCTCCCCCATAGCAAGTGGCACTGACCATGGCCACTTTTTTGCCTTTAAAATGCCGCAACAGATCTTCAAACTCCCTGATATCTTCCGGATCAAGAAACTCCAGGTAATCAATGAATTTTTTTTCTTCCGTTTTAACAAGTTCCATAAGGCCCCTCCTTTTTACAATTGCAGTGACAAAGGACAAGTTAAATATGGTACAGTAAAAAAATTACTTTCTCTGCTGTTATAGTTCCCTTACTTACCGGTTATATTATGCTTATGCAGATGGGAGCGCAAATTATAAACAGAGAAAAAGAACAGATCCGTTTCACGGTCTTTGCTTATGCAAAAACAGGGGTGGAGCTGTTGCTCCAGGTTGGTAATACGGAGCAGGCCATTCCCATGCAAGCAGAATCTTCCCATGTCTACGCCGTAACCATTGATGGACAGGGGCTGGATGTTCTATACAAGTATCGTTTAGCAGGGGAAGGGGATTACCCTGATCCTTATGCCAATTACCTGCCTTTTGGCGTACACGGTTTTTCCCAGGTGACGGACCATGCCCGTTACGGCTGGGGAGATAATCATTGGAAAGGCATGGAACTGGAGAAGCATATATTCTATGAGATCCATACGGGAACATTTTCCCCGGCAGGCACCTTTAAGGGTGTTGCGGAAAAGCTGGATTATCTGGAGGAACTGGGCATCACCGCTCTGGAATTAATGCCCGTGACCCAGACCCCGGGCCGATGGAACTGGGGATACGACGGAGCCAATCTCTTCAGCGTAAACTGCAACTATGGTACTCCCGATGATTTGAAATACCTGGTGGACCAATGTCACCAAAAAGGAATCTCTGTCTTCCTCGACGTGGTCTACAATCACCTGGGACCGGAGGGAAATTACCTGCCTGTTTTCGGCCCCTACTTTACGGAAAAATATAATACTCCCTGGGGTGCAGCCGTTAATTATGACGACCAATTTTGCGATATTATGCGTCAGATGGTGTTGGACAATGTCCGTTACTGGCTTGAGACCTACCACTTTGACGGCCTGAGGCTGGATGCAGTGCACGCTATCAGGGACGAGAGTTTGACCCATATCCTTGCAGAAATAAGCGCGGCGGCAAGGGAGATCGAAGAAAGAACAGGGCGCACCATTGCCATCATTGCGGAAACAGACGAAAATGATGTAAAGATTATTAACTCGCCGCAAGAAGGAGGATACGGCATTGACGCACAGTGGATGGATGACTTTCATCACTGTATTCATACGGCCCTGACCGGAGAAAAAGAAGGGTATTACATGGATTATGGGCGCCTGGCAGACCTGGAAAAGGTTTATATAAACTACCTCTACACGGGGGAGTACTCCCATTTTTGGCAAAAATCCCGGGGCACCGATGGAGCGGCAAATCCAGGCCGGCAGTTTGTGGTGGCGATACAAAATCACGACCAGGTGGGAAACCGGGCCGGCGGTGAAAGACTGACTCACCTTGTGGACTTTCCATTTCTCAAAGTTGCTGCCGGGTTATTGTTTTTTTCCCCTTATCTACCCCTGTTGTTCATGGGTGAAGAATATGGTGAGACACAACGTTTTTTATTTTTTACCGATTATACGGAAGCCTCACTTAAGGAAGCTGTCTCACAAGGTCGCAAGGCAGAATTCGGAGATTTTGAATGGACGGATTTTCCCGACCCCGAGGACGACCGGACGTTCAATAATTCCAGGCTTACTACCAGGGAAAACTGGGGTGAGCAAAATGTCCATCTGTTTAATTTCTACAAGGATCTGATCACCCTGAAGAAAACGCACCCTGCCCTGCAGGCTGCGGATAAAGAAAGAATCGAGATTAAGGTACATGAAGAACGTATCACAGTGGAGGTAACACGGTGGAACGGAGCGAATAAATTGATCGCTCTCTTTAACCTGAACCTTGAACCGCTGGAGTTGGAACAATCCCCCGGTCAGCAAATAATGAATTCTGAATGGAAACAGTACGGGGGTACGGTTGAGGGAGAAGTGAAAAATCTTGCTCACGGTAACATGCTTGTTCTGGAGTTGGATAGTTAGGTAGTTGCCCCTGTCAATTGTCAACTGTCTAAGTGCTGGTACATAAAGCCGCTGTAGGGCGGCAGGGTAAAGCCGGAGAATATCCCATCTGTTGTAATGAAATTGACCGGGTCCAGGTTCTCAAGCCCCAATGCGGCTATATCATTTATATGGTCAATATCAACCAGTTTCACCCAGCGGCCCACAATATTAAAGTCAACATCCACAGAGATAGGATGACCCTCAAAATTGAACATGACCAGGATTGTTTCACCTTGCATGCCACCGTTACCATCGTGATTATTATGGCTTCTCCACCCTATAACTCTTTGCTTGCCCCCTTTATTCGCCTCAAGCCAGGGGGCCAGCACCCAGGCAAATTTTCCTTCGATAGAAGGGTTGTAGCCGCAGATTTTCAGACTGTGCATATCTTTGCGCAGGTGGATTAACCCTTTTGCCCAGGTATTAAAGCGGTGTGGTTCGGAGTGTTCATCCCAGTACACATCGATTCTGTTTCGTTCCCTTTCAATGCCGTATTCCTGCCCCATATAGATCATGGGTTGGCCTAAAGCAAGTATGGTGGCCATAAGACCCAGTCTGGCCTTCCTGTTTTTAATATGAAGATCCTGCAGATGGGGTCCTCCCGTGGCCACCTCATACTGAACACTGTTCTCATCGTGACTTTCACAGTAATTCACCACATTATTTGTATGCGCGGCAAAGCTTTCCTTGCTGAAATAGAACATATCACCTATGTCATTTATGCTATTGTCTACCCCTTCAAACTCCCCTTCGCGTAACAATGCCTTGATCTTATCGTGAAATATATCAGACCACTGGGCATAACCGTTGTAGCCCTCCAGGTTAATATCCTGTTCGTTGGGCAGGTTTTCGGCAATCAGAATGGCATCGGGTTTAAATCCTTTATCCTTAATTTCGTAGGCGATACGGTGCAACAGCTTGTGATTCAAAAAAAAGCTGTGCGTGGCGTCGAAACGAAAACCATCCACGTGGTATTCCCGGATAAAGAGCTTGCAGGAATCAATAAGCATATTATCCACTTCTTCCCTGCCCGTAGCCACCTTATTGCCCCACATGGTTTCTCCGTCAAAATAAAAACCTCCCGGGCCGGAAGCGTCATCGATCATGTCCCAGAGGGGATTAAAATCATTTGAGGTATGGTTGAATACCTGGTCAATAATCACGGCCAACCCGTGCCGATGCGCTTCATTAATCATTTCCCGGAATTCATCAGGGGTGCCGAAATCCTGCTCCACAGCCATAAAGGTGCAGGGTTCATAGCCAAGCCCCCTTTTCATGGGAACCTCTGACGTGGGCATGAGGGCAATGACAGTAACACCAAGCTTGTGGAAAAATCCTTCTTTGATCCGCTCGATTATTCCTTTAAAAGTTCCCTGGTGTTCGTCAGAAATGGAACCATCGTTGTCGGTAAAACCATAAACGTTCAGTTCATATAAAATCAGGTCCTTCACAGGGGGCGTTTGCCAATCCTGGTCAGTCCACTTGAATTTTGTGGGATCCACAACGACGGAATTCCTGTGTTTGAAATCGTCACTGTAAACTCTGGTGTAGGGATCGCTTACGTAACGCTCACTTTCCACGGCACCGCCCTGCAGGAAGAATTTATATTCAAGCCTTTTTAATTCGGGGGGAGGTTTGATTCTAAGCAGCCAAATATTGGGTAGGTAGTAAAAACCGCGGTAGAGGTTCATCTCCATAAACAGTTCCGGCCGCATGTGAGATGCGCCGGGGCACTGCCATTCATTGAAGTTGCCCACAAGATAGACCCGTCCGGCGCGGGGGTGGAAAAAACCGAAGAGGACCGTTCCATCAGTGAGGGGAGTGGCCCCAAGCAAAGAGGATATGCCCAACCCGGAGACATCCGTGTCGGGGAGATAAAAGTTTTCCGTTGGTATGAGGTGCTTGATCCGGGAATAATAGTCCTTTACATGATCCAGCGGAGACGCGGGAAGGACATGATAAACATTATGCCGGTCCGACATGGTCCAGATCTCCGGTCCAAGCTGAAGGTGATAATAACGGTCAAAGGTAGTATCTTCCCAGATAATTTTTTTGTCGCGGTCATCTTTAAACTTAAAATTAAAGCCGCTGCGGTTAAACTGCACATCGTAGTAGACACCAAAAAGATCCCTGCCCCCGGGGGAGACTTCCCTTTCCAGGGTAGCCCCGTCGGAGACCCACATCCAGAGGTGCGGATCGATAAAACTATTTCCGTTATCGTAGTGTATTCTTAAATTATGTCGCATAGTACTTTATATTTCCCCGGCGAGGATATCTATTATACTAGATCATTATGAGTCTCCTTGTTTATAACATGTAAATTAATTCATCCCTTCATCACACCTAATGGAGTCAATTTCGTAAGCGGTTTAATTAAATCATTTTGAATGTTGATAACTTGATCAATATCCTTATAAGCCATAGGCGCTTCAGAAAGATCGCCCTTCCACCCATCAAAGAAAATATCTTGCATAGCTTTGTTGGCCATTTCTTCTGTAATAACCTTATTAGCCTGCTTACGGCTCATTACACGTCCAGCACCATGAGAACAGGAATAAAAGCTATTGGGATTTCCCAATCCTTCAACGACATAGGATGGTGTTCCCATTGATCCGGGAATAATTCCAATTTGGCCAGTTTTTGCCTTAATTGCTCCTTTTCGGTGTATAACCACTTCCTTGCCAAAATGTTCTTCTATACTGGCATAATTGTGGTGGCAATCAATTAATTTAATGATTTTTGCATTCATTACCTCATCAAATACTTTAAAAAATTTCCCGATTATTAACTCTCTATTTGCTTTGGCAAACTTGAGACAAAAGCTCATTGCTTCAAGGTATTCATTACCTTCTTGAGTATCCAGCGATAATGGTGCTAAGTCAAATTCTTTAGGTACAATCTTACTTTTCTGATTAAGCTTCTTTGCAATATTATTATATTGACTTGCAACTTTAAGTCCAATATTTCTACTCCCAGAATGAACCATCAGCCATATTTGCCCATCATCACCTTGCTCAATACTAAAAAAATGATTCCCGGAGCCAAGGCTTAAAAGTTGGCGTTTAGCCGATTGAAGTTCCTTTTTAATTATGCTTATATCAGGGACAGAGTGGAATCCATCCCACTCTTGAGGCTTTTTATTATGTTTAAATCCAACAGGTATGAGCGCCTTTGCTTTTTTTAATATTATTTCAACTTCTTTTTTAGAAATTTTTGTAACATCCGTCTTTAAAGCAGTAACGCCACAACCGATGTCAACCCCCACCGCATTGGGAATGATGTATGCGCCCCTAGTAGCCAGTACCCCGCCGATGGGCATGCCGTAACCCTGGTGTACATCAGGCATCAGGGCAATATGGCTAAAGGCAAAGGGTAAGTTGGCAAGATTCAGTGCCTGCTGCAGCGCACCCGTTTCCACTTTATCAGCCCATGCTTTGATCGGTAATCTTCCCTCTTGAATAACTCGCATATGTTCTGCCTCAACATTATTTTATATTGTAACAACTCAGCACTCTGGAAACATCACAAAGGGGTTCAGGATTACCTGTGAGTAACCGTTCAGGCTCAAAAGGCTTTGCCGGACCGGGGTTTCCACATGCTACGTGTTTGAGCGCAGCGAGCCAAAGCATGTGAGCCGGGTCGGCAAAGGCAACCCCTGTATCTTTAACTTGAGACTGCGGTTTCG
>SKTJ01000252.1 GCA_007122565.1 Syntrophomonadaceae bacterium
ACGGGCGTTCAATTATTACCGAGGCTGATTTCCAGGAACCCAGGCAGAGTAAAGTGTATACTGCCGAAGGAATTTTTCAGGGACTGGCCGACAACCATACAGTAGAAATAGAAATTAACGGCGTGCCCAGAGCCTTTGCTCTCGATGAGGACATTTCCTTCACTGGCTTTACAGAAGGGGGAGAAATCTTTATCGCTTATCAGGAAAACGAACAGGGCAGGCAGGAAATAATTAAAATCGAAAAGATTTTTTAGACCTGAATTCCATCCTTTGAAAAACCTGCTCTAAAATATTGCAGCAGAGGGTAACACAACACCTCTGCTGTTTTATGTACGTTGGAAAAGCATGATCTGAGTTGCTTAGTTTTTTGATAATTCCATTATATAATTTGTGATATAATAATTAAGCTTAATCTTGGGAAGAAGTTATATTTTGCCCTGATGAAGGAGAATATGGAAAAGGAGATTTCTTGAATTGAAATATCTAGATCTAAAAATTGCCGATTTAGAAGAGAAAATTGATGATGTCCTGAAACGTTGGCCTTTTCACTCTGTCAAGCCTGCCCAAATCCAAGAACTTGAGGCCCTGGAGTTAAAACTGGAAGAACTGCAAAAACAGAAAATAGCACAACAAAAATGATGTGGGAAAGTGACCCACATCATAGCTTGCCCAGGCAAAACTGGTATTCACAAACTTATTAAACCTTTGCCGGCGGGCCGTATTCCACGCCAAACTGCTCCACCCTCACCTGCCTGATGCGCTCATCTTCCAGGGGCTTGTCGGCTTGGCCCGTGGGCACAGCCACAATCCTGTCCACTTCATCCATACCTTCAATCACCGTTCCAAAAACGGCATAATCCCCGTCCAGGTCCGGCCTTTCGGCAACTGTTATGAAAAACTGAGAGCCCGCAGAGTCGGGCACATCGGTCCGGGCCATGGAAATAACCCCCCGTTTGTGCACCAGCTCATTCGCAAATCCGTTAGCCGTAAACTCCCCCCTGATCGCATATCCGGGCCCGCCCCGTCCCGTCCCGTCAGGGTCACCTCCCTGGATCATAAAACCGGGGATTACGCGGTGAAAGATGACACCATCATAAAACCCTGCCTCTGCCAGAGCAATAAAATTTTTAACCGTGTTGGGGGCGTTTACAGGATCCAGCTCCACCTCGATGATACTGCCGTTTTCCATCTCGATAGTAGCCACCGGTTTCGGTTGACCCACGTATTCCTCTCCGCTCGAAATTTCCTCTCCCGTATCATTATCATTATTTGCGTCACCGTTTGTGTCACCGTTCCTGAGCATAAAAAATAAAGCCACAACCAGCACCAATACCATAACCAGCAGGGCATTCCGGGAAATTCCCCGACGTTGCTTCACAGGTTCCTTCAAATTCCCCTTTTGCAAACCGGACTTTTTCTTTCCCGACTTCTTCTTAGCCATACCTTCTCTCCTCCGTAACGCCTGATTAAATACAAATTAATTAGTCTTATACTTCTCTAATAGACTGAAAAATCCTTTCTAAGTTATTTACTTATTTTCTAGCTGCGTAATCGCTTCATCTAATACATGAAAGGCTGCTTCCAATTCGTTTTCAGAAATTACTAAGGGCGGTTGTATCCGTATGATATTGCCATAGATACCACCTGTACCCACTAACACACCCTTTTGTCTGCAAAGTTCCTGAATACTTGCAGTTTCCCGGGACGCCGGTGTTTTCATTTCATCTTTAACTAATTCTATACCGATCATTAAACCTTTGCCCCTCACATCCCCGATCAGTTTATGTTTTGGTTGTAACTGCTTCTTTAATTTTTCCATAATCTTAATCCCTTTTGCTGCAGCAACTTCACTCAGATTATCCTCTTCCAAAACCTCAATGTTTGCCAGTGCGGCGGCACAGGATACTGGATTTCCACCAAAGGTGGATAAGTGGTCGCCTGGTTTAAATGATGCAGCTATCTCTTCCGTAGTGATAAATGCACTTAAGGGGAACCCTCCCGCTATACCTTTAGCGAATGCAACTATATCCGGTTCAAAATCCCAGTCATATACGGCCAAAAGCTTACCGCACCTGCCGAAACCTGTTTGCACTTCATCGGCAATAAATAAAATATCATACTTAGCCAATATCTCTTTTACTTTTTCGAAATATCCCTTTGGTGGGACAATGATGCCCCCTTCTCCCAATACGGGCTCGGCAATAAATGCAGCCACAGAACCACTGGTTTCAAGATTTATAATGTTTTTAATATATGTAGCGCACTTAAACTCACAGCTTTCCACGGATAAGTCAAAGGGGCACCTGTAACAGTACGGAAAAGGGGCAAAGGAAACCCCGCTGTTATAAGGGCCGCCCTGACGTTTCCTGCCGCTGTTTCCCGTAATACTTAAAGTGGCATTTGTCCGTCCATGAAAAGAAGCTTGCAGGGCAATAAATTCATACTTGCCCGTAAATTGCTTGGCGATTCTTAATGCTCCCTCAACTGCTTCTGCTCCACTATTGGAAAAGAAGGTCTTTGACAGATGCCCGGGCGTTATTTGCGCCAACTTCTCTGCCAATAAAGCAGGTGGCTCTGACTGATAAATATATGCAGCGCAGTGAATAAACTTATCTATTTGTGCTTTCGCAGCCGCTACAACCTTTTTGTTTCTATGGCCTACATTATTAACAGAGATACCGGAAAAACAGTCAATATATTTACTGCCATTAATATCATAAATTGTTGAACCTTCTGCCCTGTCCACCACAACGTCTGCAATTCCCTTTACCATGTGCAAATTAATATATTTTTTATACTTTTCCTTAATATCCATGCCAAACATACCCCCTTCCTTATTCCGGTGCCATGCCTTTAAGCACAGCCTGACGCTGCTCCCTTTTTTGGGCTACCTTCTTAAAAGCCCGGGGCACATCAGCCATGAGAGACATGGACTGTTCTGCCCCATCCTCATAAAATGCCACCATTTTAGCTTCAAGCTCCAGTGCTTTTTTCAGCCCTTCTTTCAGGGAAATGCCTGGTACCATCTCCAGTTTCAACCGGTACGGTTCCGGATCCAGGTCAAAGGCAAATCCACCCTCCAGGGCATCGGAAATGACGGAATAATAAGCTCTTTTGATTTGCGCAATAAACTTTTCATTCTCTTTGGCAAAGGCCAGAAATTGTTCGCCGGCCTCAGGGTATGCCGTGGCAAGCTCCCGGTAGAAGCTGCTTCCTGCTGTCTCCATCTCTCTGGACATACTAATTACTTCCGATGCTGTGTTCAGTCTCATGCCCCCACTGCTCCCTCCATTAGAACCATCTTTAGAACCATCTTTCGATGACCACTTTGCTTTCTGTAAAAAAGCGTATGGCATCCTTTCCCTGTGTATGCAGCACCCCGTAAAAAGAATCTTTCATCCCGCTGAACGGGAAAAATGCCATCGGTGCAACGATCCCCACATTGATCCCCACATTACCGCTTTCCACCTCAAAGCGGAACTGCCGCGCACTGTTTCCGCTTGCGGTAAATATGGCATCACCGTTGCCAAAGTTGCTCTCATTACAAATCTTTATGGCCTCATCCAGGTTTTTCACTCGCATTACGCTCATCACCGGACCAAATATCTCTTCCCGGGCAATGCGCATATCCAGCTCCACATTTTCGAAAATGGTGGGGCCGATGAAGCAAGTGTCGGGGTAATCATCCTTGATCTTAACGTTCCTGCCATCGAGGAGCACTTTTGCCCCCTCTTCCATACCGCTCTCGATAAACTTAAGTACATTTTCCTTTTTTGCCTTGTCCCGGATTGGACCCATTTGCACCGATTCGTCCAGACCGTTTCCGATAACCATTTTCTTGGCCAGGGCCACCGTTTGATCCATAAAGTTCCGGTAAAACTTGTCATCCTCACCCACAATGATCAGGTTAGCCCCCGCCAGGCAGCGCTGTCCCGTGTTACCGAAGAAGGATGTAAAAAGGGCGGCAATCGTCCGGCGCACATCACAGTCTGGCATAATGACCATGAAATTTTTGGCGCCTCCCTGGGCGATCACCCGTTTTTGTGTTTTGCCGCAGCCTTCGTAAATAGTCTTGGCCACGGGCGTTGAACCGACAAAGGTAAGGCCCTTAATCCGGGGGTGCTCAATCATCCCGTTCACCACTTCACGCCCGCCGTTGACCACGTTCCATACCCCCGGGGGAAAGCCTGCTTCCTCTACTAATTCGGCCAGCTTCATCTGGCTGAACGGAACCTCACTGGAGGGCTTGATCACGACCGTATTGCCTGTGGCCACTGCATAGGGTGCGGACCAGAGGGGAATCATGAAAGGAAAATTAAACGGGCCGATAATCCCGAAAACGCCCAGCGGCGTGCGGACAAGGTATTCATCCATCCCCGTAGCGATGTTTTCCAAGTGTTCTCCCATCTGCAGGGAGGCGATGCCGCACGCTACCTCAACATTTTCAATGCCCCGCCGCGTCTCGCCGCGGGACTCGTCGATGGTCTTACCATGCTCCTGGGTTTGAATACGGCTCAGTTCCTCAAAATTCTCCTCCAGCAGCTCCTTCAACTGGAAAAGATAGCGGGCCCGTGCCGGCGGCGGTGTAGACCGCCAATCGGGGAAAGCATCCTGTGCGGCCTGAACCGCCTCGTCCAGTTCCTCACGCGTGGAGACGGGTACCTTGCCAATCACCTGATTATTGAGAGGGTTCACCACGTCAAGGATTCTACCCTTGGAGTCCACCCATTCATCATTAATGTAATTTTGAACACTGGTTATATTCTTGATCGGCTCTTCAAGAATTGCCAAAATACATCCCCCCATTTTTATTAAAATAAGAATATTATTTAACTATTCGATATTGTAACAGTATTCCCTTTTTAAATTTCAGGAAGATTATTTCCGGCGAAACCGTTTGGCAAGAGGAAGGATTGTCAATTATATAGAGAATAATAATATAACGGGGATGATGTATATAATGGATACAGTTACCCATGCCTTACTGGGACTTGCCACATATGGTGCCGTAAATAAAACAAAAATGGCACCGCCCATGAAAAGATCACTCCTGGTTGCTGCCGTAGCGGGAAGCCAGGTGCCTGATCTTGATGTGTTTATCCAAATGACGGAAACAGGCAGGGTTATGTACCAAATGTGGCACCGGGGGATCACCCATTCCATCTTTATAGCTCCCCTTTGGGCCTGCCTCATCTATGCTGTCTGCTACTTAATCTGGAAAAGGAAAGATAGGATTATTTTTTATCTGGCCTTGGTCAATGTGTATCTGCACATCGGGTTAGACTCCCTGAACGCATGGGGCACAGGCATCCTGGAACCGTTCTCATCCATGCGGGCTACTATTGGCATCATCCCCATTATTGATTTCATCATTTTGGGAATTCTGCTCGTTGGTTATATATTGACCCGCTTATCTAAGAGTTACCCCCATCACAGAGTGTACAGGGGAGTTTGGTGTGCCATTGTTCTGTATGTGATCATACAGGGTACTCAGGGGTATATCATTCACCAGGAAGCAAAAGCCCACTACGACGAAGTAGCCCTGTCGGCAAGCTTCGTTCCATTGCACTTTACCGTCATCGGCAAAATTGACCATGTGGTTGAGATTTCCGACCGGACAGTCTGGCAGGAAAAGACAGTCAGGGAAACCCTTTACTCCAGTCAGGATGCGGACCTGCAGCTACTATTTGACCAAAATCCAAGAGCAGAAGTCTTAAAACAATGGGCTCCCTTCGTGGTAATCGTAGACGACGGTAAGCACCTGGGTATTCTCGACCCCAGATTTTATTACTCCGACCAATCATTTCTATATGAATACATCGACGCCCCTTTTTAAACTATTAGCTAATGTAAATCTCTTGTCTATCCGCCCAATTCCTGTTGCTATTATGTCATTTATTATATGTTGCTTCTTTACAAAATAATGTAAATAATTTATAATATGGTAAGGGTTTTATAAAAAACCAACTGCATGCTTACCGAAAGGGCAAACCTGTCGTAAGGCAGGGACGCAAAACCATGGGTCCAATTGTATGGATCGCCAGGTCGCCGAAGTGGAGCATTTTTTTGTTCCACTGGTTGAATTCATTTTTGGAGGTGATATTACAACCAGTGAGCAGTTTTTTACCCTGCACGTTTTGCATCGATTTTTATTTTAAAAAGGAAGGTGATCAAATTGAACAAGAACCTAAAAAGAATCGCTTTGATCCTGATGGTATTTGTTCTTTCACTTAGCTTTGTATCACTGGCACTGGCAGCCCCCCCTGACCATGCAAGGGGTGGTGACAAAGGGACCCCTCCAGGCCTCGTGGACAAAGGCGGACTGCCTCCGGGTATGCACGGCAGGACTGTTGATGAACTGCCTCCGGGAATCCGTAACAATCCAAATTTCCGGGAAGCTGTTGAACGGTTGATGGCAGAGGAAGAACCCGACTTCTTTATTGTTGGCAGTGAATATATCGTCATTCCGGAAGAAGGTAATAAAACCGAAACATATAAAGCTGTATTAAGAGATGAAGAAGGCATTGAGGCAGAAGTAGCGGAAGTTAGCTGGTCTTTGGCTGATGGACAAGCAGAGGTAAGTATTAATGAGGATGGGGAACTTGTAGTTACCGCTTCTGCCGTGGACAGCACCATAACAGTACTGGCCAATTATACAACCACTGAAAATGATGAAGAAGTTAGCTATGCGGCACAACTTAAGGTGACGTTATACAAACCGACAGTTAGTTCAATTGAGATTGTCGGTAACAAATTCGTCGCTCTGCAGGAAGATGCAGAAGAACCCCTTCAGCTGGAATATACTGCAATTGTTAAAGACCAAAACGGCCAAGTCATGGCAGACAAAGAGGTAACATGGCCTATTAATGATGATTGGGAATTTGACTTCGATGAAGGAACCGTAACCATAGCAGCACTTCCCGCGCAAGGTGAGGAAATAACTTTCACTCTTACGGTTGTCGAAGATACAACATCAGTAATTGCCGAGTTGGAGGTTGTCGTTTATCATCCTGTTTTCGAAGAAATCGTAATTAGCGGGGCAGCGGAAATAACCCTGCCGGCCAAAGGTGAAGTAACAACAGAAGAATATGAAGCCGTAGTATTGGATCAGCACGGCCAAGAGATAGATGAAACTATATTTTGGTCTTTACCAGAAGGAGTAACCGGTGTAAGCATAGATGATGGAACGTTAATTATAACGGATGAAGCTGCAGAAGGGTCTTTTTATCTCTGGGCTTATTGTGAAGTCGACGATTTTTATAGCTTTGAGGTAACTCTTGTAGCAAATGTTGCGGAAGAAACAGATTAACAAATCGGGCCTTCGTCAACATACGTAGGGCCGATTAATATGATTATTTATTGAGAGACCTCCACATCAGAGGTCTCTCTTTTCTACCATATTCTTCTTATTATCAGCGATAACGAAGACCCAGTTTTACAAACATTTCAGCTGTTTTCACAGCCACGTCACCGGGTGCCAAAACCGGTACGCCCAACCTCTCCTGCAGGCGGCGGTCCAAAGTAAGGCCCGTACAACCGAGCACAATACACTGGGCACCTTTCTGCAAGGCTACCTGCCCTTCCTCCACAAAGATAGATATAAGTTCCTCATCCTCCACCTTGCCGCTGAAAAAATCCACCACCCGTTCCTGCACGGAAACCAACTTCCGGCTGAAGCCGTAGAGTTCCACCAGGCGTGGGTAAATTTTTCCCTGGCCCGGCATGGGGGTAATAATACTAAAGCGGTTGCCAAGCATGGCAGCCAGGTGCAATGAGGCATGCAGTGTGGGTACCAGCGGTATGCTAAGCCTCTTCACGATCTCCGGGTAGAGCTGATCACAGGTACAATCCACAATAACTGCACTGTAACCTTCCTCAGGCGCTTTTAATACTTCCGGTAAAACTGCATCCGATGAGAGAAAGAGTTCCGCCATGTTACTAATACCCTGGGGTCCATCCTGCGGAGTAACAAAGTCGATTACGGTTCCCGGACTGGCAACGCGGCGGCGCGCTGCCAACAGTTTATTCAGTGTGCCTATCCCTTCTGGTGGCACGGAATAAGGAGCGACAAGTTTCAATTTTATATCCATGGAGTACACTTCCCATCCTTCAATTTACTCGACTTCAATAAAACGGGTCTTGTGTTCGCTTCGTTCCAGGGAGAAGGGCGGCACAAATGTAATAGCGGGACGCACCCGGGCTGTCTCGCTCATGTATTGCTCGATCTCTTTTTTCAGTTCCCCTAATTGCTGTTCTTCCATGCCCTCACCCCGCTCAACCTTCAAGCGTAGCGGAGGTGTAACCTGGTGACCGGGGCGGTCGAGCACTATACGAAAGGCTCCGGTAATGCGGGGAGTAAAGCGTTCCAGCATATTTTTTATCGCCGCCGGGTAAATATTGATCCCTTTGACGATGAGCATATCATCGGTACGCCCCAGCAATTTGAGGCGCATCCCGGGCCAGCCGCACTCACACGGTTCTGTAAATATCTGCATGATATCACCCATGCGGTAGCGCATAAACGGCAGCCCTTCCCAGTCCAGATAAGTAAAAGCATATTCGCCCGTAACCCCATCGCTAATTTCAAGCTGCTGCCCCGTCTCCGGATTTAGTAATTCGAGGATACAGTAGTCCTCCGAAAGAAAATGCATACCCTTGTACTCCTCACTGCCGCATGATATGGCGTGAAGGGTCTGCACAGAACCCAGCATGTCATACATACGCGCATCAAACGTCTGTTCCAGCCGGCGCTTGAATTCCGTCATACCAGCACCCGGCTCCCCGCCGCAGAGCAGGTGTTTGATCCCCAGTGCTGCTGCCGGCTTCCCTGTTATTTCCTCACACTTTTCCCCCACGTGCTCTGCCATGGAAGGAGTGCAGAACAAGACCGTCGGCTTTGTCAGTTCGGCAAACTCCAGCAACCGCCTGCTCCCTGCTTCTGCCCCCACCGGTGCCACACACATCCCGTAGTCCCAGAGCGCATCCACACAGGGAACCCCCCCCGCAAACATACTCAGGCCAAACGAAACGATCACCACATCGCCCGGCCGCAGCCCGATGCGCCAGTACTTGCGGGCATGCAGGTTGTTGAGCACCTTAATATCATTTTTTGTGAGGGTGTAAAGGGTGGGTACCCCCGTGGTACCGGAGGTGGCACTAAGACGTACGATTTTATCCCGGGGAGCACAGGACAGCATCCCGTACGGATGCCCGAAACGCTCCAGAGACTCATCCTGGGCAGCACGGTGCTCGCTCTTATCCATAAAGGGGATCCTGGCAAAATCATCCCAGGTTTTAATGTCACCCGCTTCCAATCCCACACTATCAAACTTGCGCTGGTAAAATATGGAGTTATCGTAATTGTACTTTACCTGTTTCTTCAGCTTAGCAAGCTGGATCTCCCGCAGTTGTTCCCGGGGCATCGTCTCTAATTCTTCATCCCAGAAAAGGGAATTACTCTGACTGTTCTGCGGCAATATAATTCACACCCCTCTTCAGTATTAAAGGCTTACTTCCTCATTTCAGAACTAAGATTCACCTGGTAAAAATCTTTTGCTACTTCCGGAGATATAAGCCCTTCCTTAACCTCCCGCAGTACTTTGGCAGCACTTCTTGCAGAAGGTTCTCCGTATCCCCCTCCACCACCGGCGTGCTGGAAGAAGACTGTGCCCGTGGGAATATCTTTTATAATTTCTTTAGTTTTAGCAACATATCTCTCTCCGTTGGGATATTTCAATTCAATCCTGTTAATTGAACCATCCATCCCCCCAAAAAGACCAAAAGCTCCCCCATCAACCCCATCACCAAAAGTAACACAACCGGTATTTTCCCCCTGGATAATAAACTCTGTGTCAACACCCAACCCACCGCGGTATTTTCCCGGTCCTGCCGAATCGCTGGCGTACTCATGTTTAAGTAAGAAAAGTGGGTTATGCAGCTCAAACATTTCATAATCCTGGGCCAAAAGACCACCTGCACAATTAATTAAGCCTATGTGATCATAACCGTCCACCCCTTCAGTCGCACCAGAACCGCCCTTTAAAGCAAGAAAAAGAATATCTGCCCACTTATTGCCTGTATGTAGGCTGGAGCCGGACATAAAAACAGCTAACGCCCTATTCCAACCTGCAGTAACCCTGTCAGGTAAAGCATGGGAAAAAGCCTTTAAAATAGCGTCACTATGGGGGCCTGCAATCGTGTTGCCAAACGTTGTAGCTGCCGGATACTTTGCATTTAAGAAACAACCTTCAGGGATATTAATTTTAATAGGACGCATTAAGCCCTCGTTGTGTGGAATGTTGGGGTCTATCACCATAAGTAAGGTAAGCATAATAGCCGAAACGGTGGAGCTGTACGGAGCATTGGCAAATCCGGGGGTTTGAGGATCGGTGCCCGTATAGTCATAAAAGATTAATTCGTCTTTTACGGTTATTGAAAGATTTATTTTGTGCTTTGAATTTTCATTAATACCATCATTATACATGTAACTTTGGCCATGATAAGTTCCGTTGGGAATATTTTTTATTTCACTGCGCATCCTAGCTTCAGTCAGATCGAATAAATGCTCAATATGGAGTTGCAGGTTATCAGCGCCATACTTTTCGACCAGTTGCCTGATCCCTCTCTCGCCTACAGTGCACCCACCTATTTGAGCACGAATATCTTCCTCAACAATGGAGAATCGGATGTTAGCAAAGATCATCTCCCATACATCCCGGCGCACTTTACCCCGCTCGTATACTTTCACCGGGGTGATACGTAAGGCTTCCTGCCATACTTCCCTTGCCTCCGGATTATAGCCTCCGGCAACTGCCCCCCCTATATCTGCCTGATGTCCTTTGCAAGCAGACCAGGCTACCAGTTCATCACCATCGAAAATAGGTTTAAAGATGGCAACATCCGAATTCTGATTGCCTCCGCTAAAAACATCGTTATGCATTATTACATCTCCGGGAAATATTTCATCGCCAAAATATTCAATGATATACTGGCACACCGGCTGAAGCGCAAAAGCCAAAATAGGGATATACTCGGTCTGCTCCAACATCCTTCCCTTACGGTCATAAAGACCAGTTACAAAATCCCTGGCTTCATTAAGAATGGGAGAACGGGTAGTCCGTAAAAGGGTAAGGCCCATCTCCTCCGTAATAGACTTAAATCTGCTCTGCAAAACAGAAACAAGCATTAAGTCAATATTATTATTTTTTGCCATTAATCAAGTCCTCCCAACTTGTCTCTTATGTAATTTCAGTATAACAACTCAGCACTCTTGGAAATAGCACAAAGGGGTTCAGGATTACCTGTGAGTAACCGTTCAGGCTCGATCAAAAGGCTTTGCCGGACCGGGGTTTCCACATGCTACGTGTCTGAGCGCAGCGAGTTTAGCATGTGTGCCGGGTCGGCAAAGGCAACCCCTGTATCTTTAATTTGAGACTGCGGTTTCGAACAGGTATCCGGCACCCCGCCTGCAAATTATTCCTGTGTGTTTCAATTACATACGGATTAGCTGCATGATAAAATTGCCATAGCTATCTAAATATAGTTTATATTGAGAAGGTACAAAAATAGTAGTGTTAACCTGCTCAACAATAGCCGGCCCGGTAATATGGATTCCTTCTTGCAATCTATCCCCATCCCATACTTCAATCAACTCAAATGATTTTGTTTCGGGCAAGTATACTTTACGTTCGTTTTTTACGGCCTCTCTTCCCTTGGAAACCGCAAAAGTACGCTGTTTGAAGCTGGGCTTATTTGTGATACCCAAACTGGAAACTCTTAAGTTCACTATTTCCGTTGATGCGTTTTCATTTGCCAGCGAGTAGCCGTAAAGCCGATCATGCGTTTCATGAAAACTGCGTGATATTTCTGCTATATCCCCTCTTTTTAGCTCATCTTCAGATATTTCAACGTTTATTTCATGGTACTGGCCCACATAGCGCATATCACTGGTTAAAGAATGTTGAATGTTTTCCTGAAGGATCCCTTCAGCCAGCAATTGACGTTCCCCTTCCCCTTTCATCTCGCTAAAAAGAATGCACATATGCTCTAATGATTTTTCAGTTAACAGTGTGCTGTAACTTCGCACATAATCATGTCTTAAGTCAGATAGCAGCATACCGGCTGCACAAAAAATGGATGACTCCCTTGGAATAAAAATAGTCGGTATTTCCAGCTCCAGGGCAATCATGCCAGCATGAATAGGGCCTGCACCCCCTGCTACCACCAGAGGGAACTCACGTGGATCAAATCCTTTTTTTACTGACACCTCACGAATTCCGTCAGCCATATTCGCATTGATGATCTGAAACATACCGGCAGCAGCCTCAGGAACACCAACTTTGAGGGATTTTGCCAGCTGTTTTTCAATTGCGTTGTATGCTTCTGCAAAGCCTAAAGACATCTTTCCGCCTAAAAAATAATCCTGGTTTATGTAACCAAGTATAAGGTTTGCATCGGTGCAGGTAGGTTCAATTCCTCCGCGGCCATAACATGCAGGCCCGGGATCAGCGCCGGCACTTTTGGGTCCCATCCGCAATAATCCCATCTCGTCTATCCAACCTACACTCCCACCCCCGGCGCCAATAGTATGTATGGCCACCATTGGCACAGCAGTAAGATAGCGGTTTATCTTCCCGTCAGTCACTACCAAAGGCTTACGATCCTTTACTAAGGCAACATCAAAACTTGTGCCTCCCATATCAATGGTTATGCAATCCTGGTAGCCGTGTGTTTCTGCATACGCCATCCCTGCAATGGGTCCGGCTGATGGACCGGAAAGCAATGTACTTACTGCATTGTTGATAGCATTCTCAGGGGAAGTAACCCCACCATTTGATTGCATAATAAGCAAGACGCCTGCGAACTCATTGTCGTTTAACCTTTGGATCAATTGAAGTATATAGTCCTTTAATATAGGTCCAACATATGAATTTAAAGTAGTTGTGCTTAGCCTGTCATAAAAACGAATTTGTGGTAAAAGCTCTGATGACACGGTTAAGTAAACATGGGGTAAATACTCTTGTATTTTTAACTTTGCTTTATCTTCGTTAACACTATTAGTATACGAATGCAAAAAACAAACAGCTACCGCCTCCACGTCCTCATCTTTCAACATTTTCAGGCACTCTATCAGCCCTTCTTCATCTAACTCATGAACCATTTCCCCGGTCACAGATACCCTCTCTTTCACTGGACAGCGAAGTTCCCGTGGAAGCAATGGTGTTGGAGCCTCATACTTGTTGTTATACTGCTCCTCCCTGATACCTCTTCGCATGGGAAGCGCATCACGGAAGCCCTCGGTTGTAATCAACCCTGTTTTTGCTCCGTTCCCAGTCAGAGCGGCATTAGTAGTTACAGTAGTTCCATGAACAATAATATCAACAAGTTTGATAAAATCCACTATTTCCAGATTTTTATCATCTGCCATTTCATGTAGCCCATTTAATACTCCGACAGAAGGATCCGCTGGAGTGGTCGGCGTTTTATAAACCTCAAAATTCCCATGATCATCAGCTAACAAAAAATCGGTAAATGTCCCGCCCACATCAATACCAATCTTGTAAGTCATCTGGTCGCCTCCGTAAATAAAAATATAAATTAGAATTCATTGAACAGACTGTATGTTTAAAAATAAATTATAACAAGGCAATAAGCCTATTTCAATGTATAAGTATACCATTATGTATATTTTCAACTGCCAGGACTAAACTGGGGGGGTGGGGACAATGCGCAG
Organism: Syntrophomonadaceae bacterium; assembly: GCA_007122565.1. Taxonomy (GTDB): domain Bacteria; phylum Bacillota; class Dethiobacteria; order DTU022; family UBA8154; genus UBA8154. The sequence continues at coordinate 13,733 of SKTJ01000252.1, forward strand.
ACGTCACACTCAAAAAAAAGCTAACGATAATAATGCGGGACGGCCTTGGAATTATTATTTTCTCACCAGTAAATTCTTAAAGCCAACACAATATGAACCAGTGCAAATGCAGCGCCGATTAGAGCCAGAGCACGGTGCAGCTTAATCCGCAGCCGTCCTTTAAACAGTTTTTTCATACTTACCGTCAGGATAGCCGCCAGAAAAAAAAGCGCTGCAACCACCCCAAACCACCCGAAGAAAGGAAGAGATGACAACATGTCCACACCTCATTTAATGTTATTCTATCCCAATATTATCATATTAGCAAAAGAGGTTCCACATTTTGTCCTTGCAGGCAATAGGCGCGGCCAATCTGCACCTACGCTTTTTCACCGGGATTCCGCGTCACTAGCGCTCCTCGCGATGACAGAAAAAAACCATCCAAGCTTTCGAGATAAACTTGGATGGTTTTTTAAAGTTTTACTACCCTAAACAAGCGCACCGCCTCTCTGTCCCTGTGGGTCTCCAATCTTTTCTTTTGTTTTTACGCACCCGGCGGCATGGGGAATTCGCATCCCCGCATAATAAGTTCCGGCCAGTAGCGATCCATGGGATGGGGAGTAAGCGCCACGGGGATTTCGATTACGGCAGGCTTTCCTGAAGCGAAGGCCCTACCCAGAGCAGGTTTAATATCTTCCACTTTCAGCACTTTTTCCCCATATGCGCCAAACCCTTTGGCTACATCACTGTAGCTGGCATCGCTGAAATCAACTCCCACCGGATTATTGTAAAGCCCGATCTGGCCTGCTTTAATCATCCCCCAGGCCCGGTCATTAAGGACGATACTAACCGAGGGCAGATTATAGCGGACAGCCGTCTCAAGTTCCTGACAGGTCATGCCAAACGCTCCGTCTCCCGTTATATTTACTACTTTTTGATCCGGGAATACGAGCTTGGCCGCATTGGAAAAGGGGAGGCCAAAGCCAAGATGGCCGAAACCGGCAGGAAACATCTTTTTCAGGGGATTGTTTACATGGACAAAAGTGTGGGTCCATTCCATGACCTGGCCGCCGTCAAAAGCTACAATAGTGTCTTTGTCCAGTGCCCCGGCAATGGCTTGCAAAGCCGTAGCCTCATTCATGGGATCAGAGATTTGTTTTGCTATTTCCGTAACGGAGTGCATGTATTGCTTATATGCGGTAACGAGCTCTGCCCCCCATTTTTTCCAATCACTTGCGCCCAATTTGCGGCCTTGCAGTGCTTCCAACAGATCTTGTAAAAATACTTTTGCATCGGAGACAATGCCGATCTCCGCTGGTGCATTCATGCCAATATTACAGGGATCAATATCCACATGGATAATTTTTTGTGTATCCCTCGCACCCAAAATGGGTGGTTTGCCGAGTCCCATCCAGCTTGAGAAACGGCAGCCTACTGCCACTATGAGATCAGACTCAGAAAGAGCCTTAACGACTGAGGCTCCACCAAGCCAACCGGAGGTACCAAAGTAAGTATCATCATTCTCCTCCACACAGCCGTCCCCCATCGGTGTGGTTGTTGCCGGGATACCCAGGGCAGCGACCTTCCGGAAATCTTCCCATGCACCGGCTCTGACAACGCCGCCGCCCGCTACCAATAAAGGTCGTTTGGCTTTGCAAATTTGCTCCGCTGCCCTGTTAATGGACTGTGGGTCTCCCTTTACCCGACCTGCCGGAATATATTCTTCCAGAACCACATCCTCTTCCTCCGCACATTTGAACATGACATCCACTGGGATATCCAGATGCACAGGGCCTGGGCGACCGGTATTAGCCTGCCGGTAAGCCATGCGCAGCATCTCACCCAGTCTTTCACGCTGGTTTACCACCCCATTCCATTTTGTGATTGATTTAAACAAGTCCAGATGATTTCCGTCCTGAATGGAACCAAGGTGGGGGTAGCTGCAGAAAGTCTGGTTGTTGGGAGTAATCACGATCATGGGGATACTGTCCGTATAAGCCGCAGCAACGCCGGGCAACAGGTTTGCCGCTCCAGGGCCGACCGTCCCGAAACACACCCCGGGAGTTCCTGACAACCTTGTTACAGCATCTGCCATATGTCCGCTGTTTTCTTCATGACGCGTGGTAAAGAGATCGATTCCCTCTTCACGGGAAACAGCATCCATAAAGGGAAACAGCTGCCCCCCGGGCACACCAAATACATACTTAACACCAAGCTGCTTCATTAACTTCGCCAGCAGGGCACCACCGGTTAACGTTTGCATAACGCTCCTCCTTGTTTTAAAAATAATTATCTTTATACATTATCCTATAAATAACATAGTCAGGATATTATCTAAAAGTATCTAATCGCAATATTCTGTATATACTTAAGTATAAATTTTTGCTATAATTTAAGTATAAATACTCTTTATTAAGAGGTAATCATGAAAGATGGTATTACAAAAAAAGAGTACGCGAGGACAATAGACTTCTTTGAATACATATCCAAATCGGATGGCAGCAACTTTCAGAAGAATGTTTTGCTGGCAATGGCAGAATTTTTTCATTATGAGCATGCCACATTCTTTATCACTGACGAGCGGGGAGAATTTACTGACCCCGTATTGTTGAACATCGATCAAAGCTTTATGCATGCCTATCTTGCTTATTATCACAACACAGATATATTCTATCCAAACAAAAATATTGGTTTGGATTATTTTCAAAAGAAGGCTGTCCTAACCATAACAGATATAATGTCTTACAAACAGTTTGAAGAAACCGAGTTTTATAACGATTTTTTGAAGAAGCAAAACCTTTATCACGAATTGGCTCTGGCTTTATTTCATGGGGATAAAATGGTTGGCGGAATTGGCCTGTTTAAACCAAAGGGCGAAAACTTTGCGTTACAAGATATACAGAGGGTAAAAGCACTTTCAAAATGTATCTCCGCTTTATTACATAAAAATATGGAATTAAAAAGAGAACTGCAACACAAAGAACTATATGAAGTATCTTTCAGCAATTCCCCTGTGGGTATGATTATCTTTAACAAAGAGTTGGAGATTTTTTATGCTAACTCACGTTCATTGTTATTTGGGCAGAACATTTTTAATAAAAAAGTAACTGAAAGTGAACTTGTTAACCTGATAATTAAGCAAATCGGTAGCCACTGGATCAATGGAGTAAATAAAACATGCTTATCCCCAGCGTTAAAAGAATACACCATCCGAATCCTTACTCTGACAGGTAATCAGGGATACCAGCAAAAGCCAACCTTTTTACTTACCATTTCACCCGAAACAGAAATGTCATTGGATAGCCCCGAGCATAAAAATGTTGAAGAATACAGGCTGACAAACCGGGAGTTGGAAATTGTACCTTTGGTTTTAAGGGGCATGACCAATCAGGAGATAGCCGGTGAGTTATATATTACTCCCGTTACTGTAAAAGCCCATCTTCAAAGAATTTTTAAGAAGATGGGCGTAAGTAACCGCACAAGTCTCAGTCATAAATTGAATCTGATAAAAAATAAATAGCCTTATACTTAGCCGGTGATATAGATCAAACCGGCGGCAAATACTCACACTCAGCTACTGTAATTAAAGGAACCTGCGCCGGACACTTTCTTGTCTTGCGCAGGTTCTCTAGTAGTATGCGGTGTCTGTCTTTTGTACAAGGGCAACCAGTTGGGGTGATATGGGATATTGAAAAATAGATACTTTTGGATAGTATACTGAAAATTTAATTTATAAGATAATATACGTGGACCGGTCCTGAACATTTGTCAATAAGGAGGAGATAAAATGACTGAATTGACGGGCGCTGAAGTGCTGGTGAAGGCTCTTAAGAAAGAGGGTGTGCGCCATGTTTTTGGCATTAGCGGCCATGGCATCGTAGCGCTGATGGAGGCCTTGCGTAACGAGGAGGGTATCGACTTTATCTGTCCGAGACAAGAAAGCGCCAGCCAGATGGCTGACGGCTGGGCTCGGGCAACTGGAGAAATTGGGGTGTGCTGCTCAACAGTGGCACCCGGGGCAGTTAACCTTGTCACTGGACTTTCTGAGGCCTATGCTGATAGCTCGCCGGTGCTGGCTATTACTACCAACAACCAGAGTACTATAAGCTACCCTGATGTAGGGGCCTTGGAGGCAATTGATTCCCTCTCTTTCTACCGGCCGGTCACCAAGTGGAATTCAGCAATCCACCGCTGGGACAGAATCCCCGAGTTAGTACAGCGGGCCTTCAGAGAAGCTCTGAGTGGCAGGCCGGGACCGGTACACCTGGATATCCCCATGGATGTTATTTGCGGTAAAGGAGATGCCAGCCAGCTGCCAAATCCCGAAAATTATCGCCCGATTGGGCGTGTCAGGGGTGACCTAACGCTCATTGAAAGAGCCGCCAAAATTCTTCTTGATGCCGAAAGGCCTCTTCTGGTGGCGGGAGGTGGTGTGATCGCTTCTCAAGCCTGGGATCAGTTCCGGCTACTGGTGGATAAGCTTGGTGCAGCAGCCACGACGACTCCTGAAGGCTCAGGGTGTCTCTCTGCGGATCGCTCTTACTTCTTCGGCGATGCCGGCTGGTTGGGTGGAAATGCCGTCATGCAAGCACTGCAGGAAGCTGATGTGATTCTGGCTGTTGGCTGTAACTTCTCATCGTGGCTTGGCCTCGGCAAACCCCCGATTATGTCAGGCCCGCCTCAGCAAAAGATTATACATGTTAACATAGATCCCAGTTCCATTGGTAAAAATGTAGCAGTCGAGATCGGTATTGTGGGCGATGCCAGGACTGTATTAATGGATTTGCTAGCTGCTATGGAGGAGAACAAACAAAGAGGGAGGGCAAACAATAAATGGTTACAGGGTCTTGTAGAGACCTATCAGCAGTATTTAAAAAGTCTGGAGCCGATGCTGGGGATTGATAACGGTCCCATCACACAAGCCAGGCTGGCCAAGGAGGTCGGTGAGTACCTGGCTGACAAGGATGCCATGGTGACCATAGATGGGGGGATGACCTTTCACTGGGCCTTCACCTACATTCATGCTTACCAGCCCCGCCAGAGGTTCTTTGCCGCAGGAGGAGGTCAGCTTGGCATTGGACAACCAATGGCAAATGCGTTCAAGCTTGCTTTCCCTGAACGCCCTGTGCTCAACTTCTGTGGTGATGGTGGTTTTGGCCTGACCTTGTCGGAGCTGGATACAGCAGTAAGGCATAACCTGGCGGTGGTTAATGTCATAAATAATGATGGCGGTTGGGGAATGATCAAGGCGGGACAATTTGCCCTGTATGGCCCGGAAGCCGTTGCGGGTATTGACCAGGATTTCGCCCCCGTGGATTATGCCGGGATTGCCAAAGGTTTTGGTTGCTACGGGGAGCAGGTCAATTCCCCATCGGAGATTAAGCCAGCACTGGAACGGGCCTTTCAGTCCGGTAAGCCGGCTGTCCTGGATGTAAGATTACAGCTTGTTCCCCACCCCATGTTTGGCACTTTAGCAGCAGTACTCTTAAAAGATACCAATCTCCCTATGCCAGGCGGTCCACCCCAGGGATAAAAAAGCTTGAATAGCAGGGATACTTTGATGCACGAGGGATCTATGAACGCTTTACTACGTCAGCTCTGGTAAAAATAAACGGAACTGGCGTATCTTTTTATATAAAAGCTATATCCAATATTTTCTCCGGCGTGTGTATAATATAATCGGGGTTCAAACATAAATAACTTGTAATTTATAATTACCCACTGGAAAAGATTCGGTCAATAATTTTTTATGTAACTAGAAATTATTTCAATTAAATCTTTTCCCTTATCCATTATGCCAGCAAATCCTAAGAATCCATGAATCATATCTTCATAACAATAATATGTTACATCCACGCCCGCTTCTTTTAACCGCTTAGCATAGACTTCCCCTTGATCATGCAAGGGGTCATATCCTGCAGTGACAATCAGGGCCGGGGGTAAATCGTGCAGGCTTTCGGCCAGCAGTGGTGAGACCTGAATGTTATGCCTGTCTGCGTCCGTCCGCAGGTAAAGCTTTTCAAAGTAGCGTATATCTTCCCCGGTCAGAAAGTAACCGTCAAACTTGCTTTGCGATGGATATTCCCGGGAAATATCTGTTATGGGGTAAATTAAAACCTGCAAACACAAAGAAGGACAACCCCGGTC